>JAGCFP010000001.1 GCA_017650045.1 Bacteroidaceae bacterium
GTATCACTGAAACAATAGGCAAAGGCACCCACCAATCCGCTTCCGATAATGGTCACGATCTTAGGCGTACTGATATGGTTCTCGCCTTCTCTGGTAACCAACTTACGCACGAGGTGGGTAATGGTCCAGAAGAGGAACATGATGCAGGCACCACTCATCAGGGCACTCATATAGTTGACCATACGTGCCACTTGGGAGGCATCACCGGCAAACTGTGAGAACAGATTGGCTACCAACATGAAGAAGGGGGCGCCAGGGGGGTGTCCCACTTCCAGTTTATAGCCTGTGGTAATGAATTCAGGGCAATCCCAGAAACTGGCCGTCGGTTCGATGGTGAGGCAATAGACCATGCCTGCCACAAGGAACGTGAGCCATCCTGCAATGTTGTTTATCTTTTTGAATTGTTTCATGTCTTCTCTGATTTTGGTTGCAAAGATAGCAATAATTCTTCAATTGAGAATTGAGGATTAAGAATTGAGGATTGATAATTGTAATATTTTAGTTTTTTAATGTTTTAATGCTTTAATTTTGCATTACACGATTGCCAGCATCGCCTGAATGAGGAGGTAGTAGCGCAAGGCCTTGCCTGCCATCATGGAAAAGGTAGTGATCCAGACATTGCCACGCATGTATCCCAACGTCACTGCAATGGCACTGCCGATGATGGGCACAAAGGCAAAGAATGCCATGAAGGAGCCTTTGCCTTGCAGGAACTTCTGGGTCTTGGCAATCTTTTCTGGCTTGACATGCAGGTATTTCTCTATCCACTCCAACTTTCCCAAATGGCCGATGAAGTAGCAGGTCATGCCTCCTAAGGTGTTTCCCAAGGTAGCTGCGATGAGACATCCGATGGGGTTCAGGCCCAACTTAATCAGGGCTGCCAACACCAGTTCGGAGGCAAAGGGTAGGATGCTGCCCGCGATGAAAGCCGACAGGAACATGCCTGGATATCCCCAGGTGATCAGGAGCTGTATCAGGGTGTCTATCATCGTATCGAAAGGGTAAAGATGAATGTGCCGAGGAACCAACACAGAATGAATACCAGGAAACCTCCAGAAACCCGACTAAGAGTGAGGGAGAAGTAACGCCCTGCCAAAAGGCTGACAGGGGCGGCAGCGAGTGGGAACAAACTCTCGGCATCCTGTGGTTGTACCAGCACCGCTACGAGCAGCACCGTACTCAAGATGACCAGGAAGTTGAGGTAAAGGCGTGTGCGCAACCTATCCTCCAGATTGGTGGTGTAGAAGTGCGTGGCTCCCACGATCAACAGTACCAACAGAAGGAGGAATACGGGCAACTGCCAATAATCGTACCCTACACCAAAGGTCCCAAAATCTACTATTCCCAAGAAGCGTGAAACGAAAAAGCTGATGTCTTGGACGGCAAAGGCATAGCACAAAAGAAAGGAGAAGGGCACGGCCCAGCCCAACAAGGCTGCCCAGAAACTTCGCATATCCATCGACATGCATAGGTAGGAACCTACCATAAACACGGGGATGAGGTAGGTGAGTTTGGAATATAGGATGCACCCTATGCCTAGCATGACGAAGGTGTGCATCACTTCCATCTGTGGGTAAGGACTTCGGTAGCTCTTCATCAGAAAGTGGAGGGCCATGACCAGAAAGATGGTGGCTTCCAGTCCGGGGGAAACGGCATGTAAGGGGAGGCAACAGGCTCCTGTAAATCCAAATAAAACAGCAGGGATGGTGGTGCGCTCAATGATCAGGATGTGCAACTTGTTTAGCCAGAGAAGCAGTAGGCCTACGAACAAGTAACCTATCAAGCCTAGGATGTAGCTTCTGTCTAACGAGTTATGCACGGACCATGCACCAAACATCAGTAGGGTGGCTCCTGCATAGGAGAAGCCACCCGACACGATATTGCGTTGCAGTTTCTTTAGTGGATGCATGTGCCCAAGGCGTTACAAGTCGAACCCGATGTCTCTACGGAAGTACTTGCCTTCAAAGTCGATGATGTCTGCCACGGCATAGCTTTTCTTCAAGGCTTCTTCCTTGGTGGCACCATAGGAGCTGACGGCTATCACTCGTCCGCCATTGGTCACTACCTGACCGTCTTTCAAAGCGGTACCTGCATGGAAGATCACGCTGCCACTCTGGGCTGCCTCTTCAAGGCCGTTCATCACGAAACCTTTCTTGTAGGCCTCGGGATAGCCTCCGCTGACCAGCATCACGCAACCTACGCAACGGGGGTCCATCTCCAGCACTTTCTGATCCAGATTTCCTGCAGCCACTCCTTCGAGAAGTTCCACAAGGTCACTCTTGATGCGCAGCATTACGCTCTCAGTCTCAGGATCGCCCATGCGGGCATTGTATTCGATGACGAAAGGATCACCACCTACGTTGATCAGTCCCAAGAAGATGAAACCTTTGTAGAGGATACCTTCTTCTTTCAATCCATTGACAGTAGGCTCAATGATACGGGTACGTACCTTCTCCATGAATACGTCATCTGCAAATGGAACGGGTGAAACACTGCCCATACCACCTGTATTCAGGCCCTTGTCGCCCTCACCGATGCGCTTGTAGTCCTTTGCCACAGGCAGCACCTTGTAGTGCATGCCATCAGTAAGCACGAAGACAGAGCACTCGATACCACTCATGAACTCTTCAATCAGTACGGTAGCACTGGCTTGTCCGAACATACCACTCAGCATCTCACGCAGTTCTTTCTTGGCTTCTTCCAGAGAAGCGAGGATCAGTACGCCCTTACCAGCACAAAGACCATCGGCTTTCAGCACATAAGGGGCAGGGAGGGTTTCCAAGAAAGCCAGTCCTTCTTCCAGATTCTCAGCGGTGATGCTCTTGTAGCGGGCCGTAGGAATGGCGTGGCGCATCATGAAGCCTTTGGCAAACTCCTTACTGCCTTCGAGCTGTGCACCTTCTTTCGTAGGACCAATCACAGCGATGTGCTTCGTCTCCTCATTTCCCTTGATATAGTCGTAGATACCCTGTACCAAAGGGTCCTCGGGGCCAACCACAATCATATCGATGCCTTTCTCCAAAACGAAGGTCTTGATGGCAGGGAAATCAGTAGCTTTTATGGCTACGTTCTCTCCTGTCTGTGCCGTACCAGCATTGCCTGGGGCAATGTAGAGTTTTTCAACCTTTGGACTTTGAGCGATTTTCCAAGCTAAGGCATGCTCACGTCCACCTGAGCCTAATAACAGTATCTTCATGGATGTTTATTTTAAGTGATCTTCAAAATATTGGGTGATTTTCTCATACAGATGGACTGCATCCTTCCCAGATACACCATGCTGATGTCCGGGGTAGAGGAAGAGATCGGGTTGCACGTTGGCATCCACACAGGCCTTGATGAAGCCCAGGGTATGCTGAGGCACACAGGTCTCGTCCTGATAGCCGTGTACCATGAGCAGTTTTCCCTTCAGGTTGCCTGCCAGATTACGCAGATTGGTTTCTTCATAGCCCTCAGGATTAGTCTGTGGGGTATCCATATAGCGCTCGCCATACATCACCTCGTACCATTGCCAGTCGATGACAGGTCCGCCTGCTACACCTACCTGGAAAATATCATTCAGACGCAGCATCATGCTGGTGGTCATGTGGCCGCCAAAGCTCCATCCGTGTACCCCCAAACGGGTCTTATCCACGTAAGGCAGGTTCATCAGGAACTCGGCTCCTACACGTTGGTCTTTCGTTTCTTCTACACCCAGATGGCGGAAAGTGGCTTGCTCAAATACCAAGCCTCGATTCTCACTGCCACGATTGTCCAGACAAAACATCACATACCCCTTACTGGCCATGTAGAGTTCCCAGGCACGGGCACCATAGCGCATGGTGGCGGAGATGTTCTGCGCATGCGGCCCGCCATAGACATAGACCACAGCGGGATATTTCTTGTTGGCATCAAAATCTGCAGGTTTGATAATACGGTAGTAAAGGTCGGTTGTCCCATCTGCAGCCTTGAGTGTACCCAGTTCTATCTGTGGCATCAGGAGTCCGTCGTAATTATCCTCCACTGTCAAGAGATTCTGCTTATTGGCAGGTTTGGCTATCTCCACCACATCAATGAGGCGAGATTGCGTAGGCGTATTGTAACGGTCGATGAGGTAAGTCCCTGAAGCCGACAAAGAAACACTGTGCACAGCCACATCATTGTTGATGGTGGTGACCTGCCCCTTCATGTTTACCTTATACACATTACTCTGTAAAGGAGATTCCTGGGTAGAGAGGTAGATGATTTCCTTGGCTTTGGCGTTGAAACCCACGATGCCTTGAACCAACCAGTTGCCCTTGGTAAGTTGGGTGGTTTTCAAAGATTCTGTGTAAGTGCCCCCTGCAGCAGCATTATGTTTCTCTGGATAGACACTGACTTTGGTATCCATGAGGTAGAGGTGCTTGAAGCCATCGCGTTCTGTCTGATAGATGAACTTGGTGTCATCCCAAGGAAGGAAGACGATGGGATCTTCAGGCTCCACATACTTCGGATGGGTTTCTTCATAGAGTACCCCCATCATCCGACCGCTTTCAGCATCATACTGACAGAGCTTGGCATGGTTCTGGTCACGATTCAGTTCAACCAGGTAGATGGATTTCTCATCGGGTGCCCAACTGATATTGGTAAAGTAACGATCAGTAGGATCGCCTGCATCCAGATAAATAATGCGTCCTGTGGCGACGTTATAGACACCTACCCACACCTTATGACTGGTCATGCCTGCCATGGGGTAACGCACAGGAGTATATTCAGCAATGCGGGTACTGATGTTGACCAGTGGATACTGGGTCACCATGCTCTCGTCCATCTTGTAGAATGCCAGTAGGTTACCCTTAGGACTCCAGAATGTTCCCTTGTTGATGCCAAACTCATTACGGTGTACGCTTTGGCCCACCAAGATGCCTTCGGGTTCGTTGCTCACCTGCTTTTCATCCACGTAGAGGTTGTTGCCTACACTGTAAGCCACATGTCCGCTTTCCTTGGAGTAATCAGCACGCCCCGTAGCTTGGGCAGTTTTTGTTTGTCTGACAATCTGCTTCGTCTGCCAATCATAAACCACATAGTTGCCTGGCATGGTTACCAGAAGCCAAGGCTTGTCTTCCCAGAGTGTCTGACCACTCAGAGAACGCAGTTGTCCTACACCTGCAGCAGTAAGTGCAGCATTCACATCGTCCAGGGTAGTGAGGGTACTTACCTTTCCATTCTTAGGATTGGTAGCAGACAGTGTGTTGTTATTAACCAACAGGTAGAGGTCGCCCCACCATTGCAGTCCGTTGACGCTAGTCATTGCCTGCGCAGTTCTGCTACTTCCCGAGAGCAGTTCTGCGTAGCTGGTAGGCACCTTTTTCTCTTGTGCCATCATTGTTGTCATTGTACAGAGTGCCAATGTAAACACAGCTATACATTGGGTTAGTTTGTTCATCTTTATTCTTGTTTCATTAGTTTTTCTTTAAGCTCACGTTTCTTGCGTTCAGGATAGGATTCTGGTTTACGCTTGCCCTTGAAGTCCTTGCGCTCTTTCTTGAAGTCATCACGTTTCCCTTTGAAGTCCTTACGCTCCTTCTTGAAGTCGTCGCGCTTTCCTTTAAACCCGTCACGCTTTCCCTTGAAACCTTCGCGTTTGCCTTTAAAGGGGCGCTTTTTCTTGAAATCGTCCCCTTCTTTGCGAGGTGCTCTTTTCTGTTCTGTTTCAGGTTTCTCTGATACTTCAGGCTTTTCAGCTTCTTCGGCTTTACGCTGAATTTCTAGTGCCTTCTCTGCCTTGCGAGCCTCACGCTGTTCCCATTCCTTGAACTTCTCGTGACCATAGTAATGCTGGTTCTCAATCACTTCAGGTTCCTTAGCTTTGAAAAGTTCATCCCTGCGTGGCTTACGCAACACCTTTGGCTTGGGGATATCGGTGGAAGGCTCCTTATGAAGCCGTTCTCCTTCACTGCGGAATGCTTTGTACTTCCCATCAAAGATCTCGTAGTTCATGAATTTGCATTCCAGTTCCCCATTGAAGAGATCCACTTTCTTCGTTGGCTTCAAACCGATTTCTGCAAACAGTTCCTCTTTACTGGAGATGATCCATGCCGAATTACCCACAAAAGCATGTTTCAAGCGCTCTCCGATGGTATGATAGAGTCCCAGAATGTCCGGACTACCTATGCGTTCTCCATAAGGAGGATTGGTAACGATGATGGCAGGTTGGGCAGGTTGTTCAAAGTTGGCAATGTCCTGCTGTGCGATGGTCACCTCTTTGGTTACGCTGGCAGCCTTTACATTGATATTCGATGCCTCCACCGCATGAATGTTGATGTCATAACCATAGATATGATGCATGAACTCGCGCTCCTCACTGTCGTCGTTGTAGATCTCATCCAACAGTTCAGGGTCGAAGTCGGGCCATTTCTCAAAGTCGTAATGACGACCAAATACCCCTGGCCAGATATTGCGTGCAATGAGAGCTGCTTCTATAGGTAATGTGCCACTACCGCACATAGGGTCAATGAAGTCGCATTCACCACGCCACCCCGTCATGAGTATCATTCCTGCAGCCAATACCTCATTCAAAGGAGCTTCCAAGGATTGTTGGCGATAGCCACGACGATGCAGGGACTCACCAGAGGAATCCAGAGAAAGGGTACAATCATCTCCTGCGATGTGGATATTCAGTTTCGTATCAGGATTGTTCAGGCGCACGTTCGGACGCTCCCCTGTCTTCTCGCGGAAGTAATCAGCAATGGCATCCTTCACCTTGTAAGCCACGAACATAGAATGGTGGAACGTATCACTGAATACCACAGAATCGATGGCGAATGTGGTTTTTACATCCATGTATTGCTCCCATTCCACTGCTTTCACAGCATCATACACCTCCTCAGCATTGTGAGCCGTAAAGCGCAGGATAGGTTTCAGAATACGGACGGCAGTGCGGAGGCAGAAATTAGCCTTGTAAAGCAGTCGTTTGTCACCTGTGAAGCGCACCATGCGTCGCCCTATCTCAATATCATTGGCTCCCAGATTGGTAAGCTCTTCTGCCAATACCTGTTCCAGTCCCTGGAAGGTCTTGGCAATTATTTCAAAGGATTCTCCCATTTAAAGTTATATTGCGTAATTGGTAAAATTGTCTATTTCCTTGGCACGGTTCTGCGTGATGCGGGCACCAGGCTTCACATCCTCAGTTACCCAGATGTTGCCCCCTACAATGGCCCCCTTACCGATGGTGATGCGCCCTAAGATGGTGGCGTTGGAATATACGATGACATCGTCTTCCAAGATGGGATGGCGAGGAATGCCCTTGATGGGGTTGCCGTTCTCATCCAGTGGGAAACTCTTGGCACCCAGTGTCACACCCTGATACAGTTTCACGTTGTTGCCTATGATACAGGTGGCACCTATCACCACACCTGTGCCATGATCGATGGCAAAATGATGTCCGATGGTAGCACCCGGATGTATGTCGATGCCTGTTTCGCTGTGAGCCATCTCCGTGATGAAGCGTGGGATGATGGGTACGCCCAGTTCCAACAATCTATGTGCAATGCGGTAATTGGTAATGGCACGTATGGCAGGATAGCAACTGATAACCTCTCCATAGTTCAAGGCAGCGGGGTCGCCTTTGAACATAGCTTCTACATCAGTAGCCAGTGTATGGCGCAGTGCAGGAAGACTACTGATAAACTTTGCTGCCAGTTCAGCCGCTTCCTGTCTTTGGCAATCAGTGCAAGGGCAACCATCATCGTCATTGCCAAAGCACAGACCCGAAAGAATTTGGCTTGTCAGTTGTTCCTGGAGTTGTTCCACATGCACTCCGATGTGGTAGGTCAGGGTATCAGCTTTCACGTTGCTGTTTCCGAAGTAACCAGGGAAGAGCAAGGCCCTGCTTAGTTCTACGATGTTCTTGAGGATTTTTGCGGAAGGCAATGGGCTTTCATCTGTATTTCTGTGAAACAGTCCTTTGAGTGACTGACTCTCACTCAATTCGCTTACGGCTTGTTGTAATGCTTCCGAGATATGGACCTTACTCGTCTTCATGGGGGTTATCATTAAAAATTTGGTGCGAAGATACGAAGAGTTCTGCAATTTTCCTACTAAACGACCAATTTCGTGAGTGTTTGGAAATAAAAAACGGATGCAACCTAAAAAAGCTGCATCCGTTAGCTGTGTATCGTTCCTCTTTACTTCAGTTCCTTGATACGGATATTGCGGAATTTCAGTGGTGAGCCATGTCCCAGGAATCCTATGTGTCCCTTCTTGTTGAAGAGTCCCGGATGCTCATGTCCATCAGCTGTTCCATTGACAGTTGCCTCACGGATGTTACCATCCAGAATCACCTGTCCATTCACTGTCACGCGGATATGGTCGCCATCTGCCAAGATCTCCTCACTGTTCCACTCTCCTGCAGGGCGGAAAGCGCTGTGGTGGTCTGCACGTGCAGGAATGATGCCATACACAGAGCCGTGGTGCTGCAGTGGTGTGATGTTCTTGTAGATCTCATGCTCGCAGTCCAGTATCTGAATCTCCATGCCCACATAGGCAGCATCGCCCTCCATAGGGGTGCGGATACCCACACCATTGTTGGCACCAGGAGTCAGCTGGAAGTCGAAACGATAGATGAAGTTGGCATACTCATTCACCGTGTATAGGTTTCCTCCGAAACTGGTATCAGCACCTACCTCGATACAACCATCATTAAGCTTATAATCCACCAGATTACCAGTCCATTCATACATGTTGGTACCATCAAAGAGAATCTTGAAGCCCTCTTTCTCTTCCTGTGCAGAGAGTTTGAACGGTTCCTGACGCTTCAGTTCCTTCACGTAGATGTTGCGGAAGTAGCACTTGCTGCCATGAGCCTGCAGTTCCAGTTGCTCGATGGGGAAGATAGGCTGTGAACGATCCCAGTAATTCTCCATGATCACGTTGTCCACAACCAACTCGCCATTCAGGCGCACTGTCACGCGATCACCCACCATCTTGATGTAGAATGAGTTCCATTCGCCCAACTTATTATCCGCTACCTTCAGTGGCTTGTCCTGATGTATCTTGTTGTTATACAGACCACCAGAACCCACTTGTGCACCCACGTTCACACGGGCAGTATCCCAGATCTGTACCTGAGGGGCACCACGCAGGTAGATACCCGCATCTGCTTCAGGACCAGCAGGATCTAGCATCCAGTCCACATACATCTCAAAGTCGCCATACTGTTTCACAGTACAGAGGTTATCATAACCACTACCTATGTAGGTGATGCAGCCATCCTCCACCGTCCAGTTCTGGCGCATGGTGGCATCTGCCTTCTGCTGCTCACGCTGCAGTTGTGCAGCCGTCATCTTGCTACGCTTGATAGGATCCTCCACCAAGCCCTTCCAACCAGTAAGGTCCTTGCCGTTGAAGATTGATACGAAGCCCTCTTCTGCAGGGTTGTCCTCCAAGAACTTGCGGATATTCTGACGCTGATAGTCAGCATCGCTGTTGTTCAGCACGCGTGCCGTCTTTTCCAGTAAGTTGCGCACATTCGTACCATTGAATTCAGGATGTCCAATGGCGATGTTCATCACTGCACTCGCAGCCGTCTGTTGCAAGGCATTGTTGTCCAGATACTGTCCTGCGAACATCAGGGCTTGGAACGTATCCGTTTTCTCTATCTGAGCGAGGATACTGTTGCGCTGTGCGTCTGTCTTGGCCACTGCCATTGCTTCACGCAGCATGATGAGGCGATTTTCTCCCGTCATGGTAGCATCCGATGCTAAGGTCACATAGCGTGTCAGTGCCTTCTCAAACTGGTCGTTCGAGGTGGTATTCCTGCAGATGTTCAGCAGTTCTTCACACGCCCTGCGATCTTTCCATTGCAACAAGGCATTGAAGGCAGCATCACGCACGGAAGCATTCGATGCGTTCAGGTTGTTCTTAATGGTTTCCAGCGCCTTGGCATCGCCTGTGGTAGCCAACACTGTGTAGTAAAGGTAGCTCTTCCCTGCGCTTTGGTTCATGCGCTGCGTCACTGTCTGTACCTGTTCCGATGCAGGCAGCGTGGCGATGGTGGCGATGACGGCCTGTTGCATATCAGGCACATAGGCAGCATCTGCCTCCTCCAGCATGCCACACATGTTGGTGAAGTTCTGTGCTTCCACCACATCTTTCAGAGCCACATAAGCCGCCTTGCGCACGTCAGCATTGTCACTCTTGGTCTGCTGTATCACTGTGCCTAAGCCCAGATTAGCTTTTCTGCCTGCAAGCAACTGCAATCCTGCGATTTTACCTGCATCACTGCCTTGGGCGATGGAGCGTGTCACAGCATCTGTAATGTTGCCACTGAAGGCAGCCAGTGTCTGCTGTCCCAGTGCCACCTCCTCAGCCTTGTCGCTACGAAGCAATGAAGCTAAGCTGCTGATGACAGAGGTATCACCTATCTTCTGCAGTGCCCAAGCCGCAGCTGTTTTCACCTCAGGGTCGGTACTCTTCAACTGATCCAGCAGCACCTGTTTGCCAGGCACGTCGAGGCTTACCTGTATGTTCTTAATAAGGTTGTTCTTCGTAGGAGAGCTCAATGCCTCATAACCCAGCCAGTTCAGAATGTCTATCTTCACATAAGGCTTAGCTTTTGGCAGACTCTTCACGAGCTTGGTGTACATCTCACTGTCAGCATAGTCAGAGGCGAAGCGCAAAGCCGCATTGCGATACTCCTTGTCACTGTCCTTCAGTGCCTTCTCCAGTATCTTCAGCGCCTTCTCAGGAGAGGCTTGGAACGCTGCCTCTAAGACGGGGATACGCTGGTTGCGCACATCCGCATTGGGCGAACGATGGATGGTAGGCTGTGCAGCCTCCTGTTCCACTTTCTCACCAAGGAAATACAACTGCTGCGTGATGAATGCCTTCACCTCCTGTATGTTGGTAGTAGCCAAAGCCCTCTGAAAGCCCTCCTTCACAGCCTGACGTACCTGCGCCTTGTCAGGAGCCGATACATAAGCCGTCAGTCCGCTCAGTGCATATTCCACCAGTGCGTTACTACCCTGTCCAGGGGCATTCAGTCGACTTACAAGCATCATCACACCCTCTGCACCTGTGGTACTGAGGTCGTTCATCTGTTTATCAAACTCTGTCTGATTCTGTGTAGGCATCTGTGCCAATACATCCGCCACGATTGTAGAGACCGTTCTATTCGCTGGCGATTGTGCCATCAGTGCCACTGCGCAAACCAGAGTCAATATAGTGCTAAATATCTTTTTCATAATTGTCAATTGTTAATTCTCAATTCTCAATTTTCAATTTAAAACGCTCTTTCTGGTTGATTAATCAGTGCATTCGCAGCATCGTCGTTGATGAACTGCAGCTTCACAGGATCGAACTCCAGATTGCGATGCAGACGCAGAGCCACGCCACCCATGTTCACGATGGTAGCACTGCGGAATGCCTTCGTCTCATTCAGGGCGAAAGGCTGGCGTGTGCGTACACTCTCCATGAAGTCCGTCACCTCAGGCTGAGGATCAGGGAAGTCGGCCAGTTTCTTCTCCCAACCAGGCAGGTCGCATACAAAGTTCTTATACACGTTGCCATTCGGACCAGCGATGTAAGGCGTGTTTGGATCCCCGAAGTCGCCACCCCACAGCACGATCTGGCATCCATCTGCATAGGTGTAGGTGATGCTACGCCACGTACCCACAGCATCGGGATGCTGTTGTGGAGCATCGATTTCCACCTTCACAGGACTGTCATTGTCCTTGCCCAGAATATACTGCACAGGGTCTATGTAGTGCTGCCCCATGTCGCCCAGACCACCTGCATCATAGTCCCAGTAACCACGGAAGGTCTGATGCGTGCGATGGATGTTGTAAGGCTTGTAAGGAGCAGGGCCCAGCCACATGTTGTAGTCCAGTTCAGCAGGCACAGGCTCTGGCTCCAGGTATTCCTTGCCCACCCAGTAGAATTTCCAGTCGAAACCCGTATGCTTTGAGATGGTCACCTTCAGAGGCCAACCCAGCAGTCCGCTCTGTACCAACTTCTTCAGTGGTTTCACAGGCGTACCCAGTCCGTAGAACTGATCAGTGAAGCGGAACCACGTGTTGATGCGGAACATACGTCCGTACTGCTTCACAGCCTCGCACACCCGCTTACCCTCGCCTATGGTGCGTGTCATAGGCTTCTCACACCAGATGTCCTTCCCCGCCTTCGCAGCCTCAATAGCCATCAGGGCGTGCCAGTGGGGTGGAGTAGCTATGTGTACAATGTCCACGTTAGGATCCAGAATCAGGTCGCGATAGTCATGATACTCCGCCATACGCTCCGTACTCAGGTCGCGTCCTGCCTCCAGATGTTTCTGGTCCACATCACAGATAGCCACCAGTCGGGTGCCACCATAGTCTTTATGTCCACGTCCCATGCCACCTACACCAATGATACCCTTCGTCAGTTGGTCACTCGGTGCCAGGAAACCATTGCCCAGCACTGGTCTTGGGACGATGGAAAACAGTGCCAGACTACCTATGCTTTTCAGGAAATTTCTTCTACTGATGCTCATAGTTTAGTATTTCTTTTAAGGTTAATAATCTGTTTTTCAGCCCAAATATACGCTTTTTTTGTCTTTTATCACACGATTCTCGTTTTTTATGTATAAAAATGCTAATTTAGTGGCTTGAAAATAAGACAAATCGATGATGAAACAACTCACAGTCAGACGCATTAGCGGAGACATCCTCTTCGCCACGCAAGTCGCAGCCGTGTTCCAGGAGCAAGGCATAGAGACACACCAGGTAGATGTACTGAATTGGGAAGCCTATGATTATGCCCCACTGGTACAGTTCCAGATCGCCCATGATAATCGACATATCTTCCTGCATTGGACAGTCGATGAATCTTTCGTCAATGCTGTGGAGGTGCACGATAATGGTCGTGTGTGGGAAGATTCCTGTGTGGAGTTTTTCCTCTCTCCCGATGGCGATGACACCTATTATAATTTAGAGTGCAACTGCATTGGTACAGCCCTCTTGGGTGGGGGTCGTGTAGGAACAGAGCGCCCCCATCTCAGCTTGTCGAAGATGCCCCAGATACGTCGCTGGTCTTCATTGGGTTATCAGCCTTTCGACCCTGATGAAGTCCTTGGCTCGTGGCAGCTCTCGCTCATCATCCCTGTAGAATGCTTCTTCCTGCATCATCTTACTTCCCTGAGTGGCTGTGAGATGCGTGCCAATTTCTACAAGTGTGGCGACCTGCTTCCAGTTCCCCACTTCCTGTCGTGGTCACCCATAGACACACCCAGTCCCAGTTTCCACCAACCACAGTTCTTTGGGAAGATCCTATTTGAATGACATAAACTTAATGTCTTCTTCGAACAAGGATATTTGTTTGGATTTTTTCGATTTCTGCCAAATTATTTGTTTGGATTTTTTCGATTTCTGCCAAATTATTTGTTTGGATTATTTCTTTTACGTATTATTGCAACGTGAAATTTCATAGCGCATATGTATTACGAACGAATCATAGATCAGTATCTTAGTGAGTGGGCAGCACGTCCAACCCATAAACCCGTGTTGCTTAGAGGTGCCCGACAGGTAGGAAAATCTACAGCCGTCAGGCATTTGGGTGAACAATTTAAATACTTCGTCGAAATCAACTTGGAGAAGCATTCTGACTACAAGGTTCTGTTCCAACAAGACCTCGACGTGAAACGTATCGTGCCTCAGATGGCTGCCATGCATGGCACCCCCATCATCCCCGGACAGACGCTCTTGTTTATCGACGAGATTCAAGAGTGCCAAGAGGCCATTATGGCCCTGAGATACTTTAAGGAAGACATGCCCGAACTGCATGTCGTTGCTGCAGGATCGCTATTGGAGTTTGTGCTGGATGACATTCCGACATTCGGTGTAGGGAGAATCCATTCGATGTATATGTACCCCATGACTTTCGATGAGTTTCTTCTTGCCAATGACGAAAGGCTCCTGATAGAAGCCCGTAATCAGGCTTCTCCTGCATCTCCGTTACCAACGCCACTACACGACAAACTGACCAGTCTGCTGCGTACTTTCTTGCTGGTGGGCGGAATGCCTGAGTCGGTTGTAAAGTGGGTGGACACTCACGACTACCTGCAGTGCCAGGAAGTACAGGACGATCTCATCACAGGTTATGAAGCCGACTTCCCTAAATACAAGAAAAAGGTTGACCCGCAACTGCTGAGGATGACCATGAGAAGTGCAGCACAGCAGGCCACCAAGAAGTTTATGTATTCTCAGGTGCCTGGCGAGTATAAGACAGCAGAAGTGAAGAAAGCCCTCGAACTGCTGATCAAGGCCAACATCATCATCCCCATCACACACACCAATTCCTGCGGACTTCCTTTAGGCGATGGGAAGGATGATGGTATTCGCAAAATGCTGGTGCTGGATACTGGTCTGATGCTAAGACTGCTGAACATGACAATGGGTGACATCACGGAGCTGACGACGCACATCCTCACAGCGACAGCAGCCGATTTGGTGAACAAGGGGCCGATGGCAGAGATGCTGGCTGGTCTTGAGCTCCTCCACTATCGCACGCCAAATCTGCAACACGAGCTGTTCTATTGGCAGCGACAGGCAAAGAATGCCACTGCAGAGGTGGATTATGTCCTGCCCAACGAAACAAATATCTTACCATTCGAAGTGAAGGCAGGTGTTCAAGGGGGCATGAAAAGCCTTTGGGACTATATGCGTGAAAGGAAACTCTCACAGGCCATCCGCTGCTCTTTGGAGAATTTCGGTGAGTTCGACTATATCGATGAAAAGGCAGACAATGCCGTCAGGCATGTACGCATCTTCCCGCTATATGCCATCCGATTTGTATAAGGAAGCATTAATATATTCCTATAACTGGGTTTGATTGAGTTAAATTGATCCCGTCAGATACCAAGCAACTGGCGCAGTCGTGCTGTGGCTTTACGTAGTTGGGCATCCACAGTGTTCTCGCTGATGTCCAGCCTCTCTGCGACTTCAGCATAAGAGCAGCCCTCTTCGCGGATAAGGATAAACACCTCCCTGCAGCGTTCAGGCAGACGGTCAAGTGCCTTTACATAGCGGGCAAACAACTCCTCAGTGATCAAGATGTGCTCAGGGGTGGCTCCCCCTTCTGTGGTGTCCGAGAGATCCAGCACCTCCTTGTCTTGTGTGAGGTGCCGCTTTTCCCCTTTTAGGGTATTCAAGGCAGCCCTCTTGGTCACCACGAAGAGATAATCCTCTATGTTGGCTATCTGCAACAATCCTCCACGGGCATTCCACACATTCATGAAAGCATCCAGCACCGTCTCTTGTGCCAAGTCGTGGTTTTTTACAAAGTAAAAAGCGATGCGGAACAGACGATCGTACGTCAGGTCATAAAAAGAGTGGAAAGCCTGCTCAGAGCTATCCTCACTCATCTCTCTCAAGTAACGCCTGATATCTTGTTCGGTCATCTTTTTCCTTCGTTAATTCGCTTGCAAAGGTATGCTTTTCTATGAAACTGAATGCAGGAATATCAGAAAAAAACAAGATTAGCATTTTTTAACATAGTTGGCATAGGGAGTTTTCTCTCCTCCGTTTTCTATATAAAAAAAAGCATTTTGAAGATGGAAACTATGAATGAAGAAATCCTGGTACTGCTGGCCAGATCTACCCGCTCTCCACACGGGAAGTACACCAAGGAAAACACATGGCCATTGCTGGAACGCAGACTTAGGGAACAGACCTCACGGCTACGTTGGCGTTGGTTGCAACGTGCTGCAGCGTCAGTAGCCGTGATACTTATGTTCGTTGTAGGATGGGCCATGTACACCACGTTGATAAAACCAGCCCTTATCAAACCTGCAGCATCGACGGAAGAAACCCCTGTGCAGCAGCTGCAGATACGTGGGGCCATGACCTTCCAACAGGTGCCCTTGCAGCAGATAGTAGATGAGCTTAACCAGACCTTCGCCTCCGACATCCGCATTGCAGATGAGGCACTGAAGGATTATCGCATCACCGCTACCTTCGAGGGTGAAGAAACTCTGGACACTATTCTCGACTTGCTACAGCGCGTAGCCAGTCTGCAGATAGAACATCAAGGACAAACCATTATTATCAAGAAAGGAGGAGCAGCAGATGAAGGTTAATAATGATATCATTCGGGTCCCGTTGCTCTGTATGTTCCTGCTCCTCCTTTTCTCCACTTCTGCAAGGGCGCAGCGCAGCGATCGTCTGACACTGGAACTGAACCGTGCTTCGTTGGCTGAGTTTGTCAGGACAGTGGAGAGTGCCACCGACTATACCTTTGTATATACAGAAGATGTACAGTTGGCAGAGCCCATCACCCTGAATGTGCGCAATGCCTCGCTTAAGAACGTGCTGAATACAGCGTTCGAGGGACAGCCCGTGAGGTTTGAGATAGAAGGTAATCACATCCTGCTGATGCGACAGCGTGCGCAGGTGCGTAACGTGGTGCTCAGTGGGCGCGTCACAGATGCACAGACAGGCGAGCCGTTGGCAGGAGCCAGTATCTATAACCCACAGCGACGTACGGGTACCACGACCAATGCCAATGGTTATTATACCCTCACGCAGCCCAACAACGTGGACTTTGAGTTGGTGTTCAGCTATGTGGGTTATGCCTCAAAGACCCATCAGCTGAAGCTCTATGGCAATCGCCAGCTGAATGTGGAGCTGGTACCTGGCACCACCCAACAGGCGGTGGAGGTCTCTGGCACGCGCCACAACTTTGGCGTGCAGAGTTCACAGATGAGTACCATTGCCATGAGCGTGGAGCAGATACGCAAGATGCCCGCCCTGCTGGGTGAGGTCGATGTCTTGAAGTCGCTCCAGAAGCTTCCAGGCGTCCAGTCAGCAGGCGATGGCAAGTCGGGCATCTACGTGCGTGGTGGCGACTACGACCAGAACCTCTTCCTGATGGATGGTTTCACACTCTACAATCCTGAGCACCTGCAGGGCTTCACTTCTGCCTACAATGCCGATGTGATGGAC
>JAGCFP010000051.1 GCA_017650045.1 Bacteroidaceae bacterium
CTGCAAATATTATCTTTTGCAGGATTAGTGGCTACAGATTCTGCAAAGGTGAAACACTGAGTGGCTACAAATATTCAGAATTGGCTACAATTTGGCTACAAATTTGAAATATGTGAAAAAGAAAAGTCCCGTAAATCATTGATTTACAGGACTCTTTCTAAGGCGCTTCAGGATGGGCTTGAACCAACGACCCCCTGATTAACAGTTAAAAAATGTAATATTTTGTGATATTTGCTTTATAGTTATTTGGTTGATTCACAGAAAGTTAGTAATTTTGCAGCATCTTATGATACTCTATGATTTTGCTTAATTACGAGAATAAATAACCAAAATTTGTTCAGACGGATTGTCAATAAATAAAGGGGTTTCAGAAGATTTGAGTGAATTGAGATAACCAAAATTTGTTCAGATTTGATAAAAATGACTGAAATGACTGAAAGAAAGAAGAGGGAAAAGGTACCCAACATGGAGTCGCTGACAATGGGAAATTGCACCATTTCGCTTACTCTTGATACAAGATATAGAGACGACAATGGCAAATACCATGCATCCATCCGTTTTACCGTGAATGGCAGTAGATACTTCTTCCATTTGGGTAACAAATATACAGTAGATGAATTTGATGCCATCAGTAAAGCTGATGGTCGTGGACGTGGTGGTAACCAGAGCCAGAACTTCATTGACAGGAATAGGCTGGTCGAGCTATACAACCAATATGTTGATCTTGTACGGGATATGTATAACAAGGGAACACTGAAATCTGTTGATAATATCCGTGCCGTCATTACCGGGCGCATTTCCTCCTATGGCAATTCGGATGAAGGTACTACACTTTATGCCAACTCGTTTATTGGACTGTGGAATGAAGTTATATCGCAGAAGAAAGCCAGTACGGCAGAGACCTATCGTAATGCACGAGACTGTTTCATCAAGAGCAAAGTCTATGATGCTAAGGATGGCTATAATGTAGATGTGGCTATGATCAAGGCGTGGATTGCCTATATGAAGGAGATGGGGTACACGCAGACGACCATCGGTTTCTACCTTCGTGCTATTCGCGTGGTCTTCAAGGCCTGTATCAGCAATGGCTATATGCGGGAGAAGGACTATCCGTTCAGTGCTACAGACCCGATGAAAGTGAAGATACCGTCTGGCTCTTCACGCAAGGCAGAGTTCCTGACGGTTGAGCAAATGACAGAATTATATGAGTTTTATACAGATGGTGTAATCCCTGAGACCTATAAGCATCCTGAGCAGATGAAACAGAGTCTGGGCATGTTCCTTGCCCAATATCTTTGCAATGGTTGCAATCTCTATGATTTGGCTTTGCTCCGTTACGAAGACTACTATGACTTCTCTGAGCATAAGGCGCTCCGTTTCTACCGCCATAAGACGAAGGATCATTCTGAGTCTGGTTCCGAGGTAATCATCCCTATCATACCTCCGTTGAAAAGGATATTGGACGATTGGGCTACACCAGCCAAGAAGGGTGAGTTGCTTTTTCCCTTTCTTCTTGGCGAAGGCATTGACCCCGACAGCAAGAAGGCCAGGGACAAGATACATCAAGAGAATCATAATGTGGCAGACAGAGTGAAGAAGATTGCAAAGATTATGGAATGGGAGATAGAACCTTCATCAACGTTTGCCCGTCATAGTTTTGCTACTAATATGAGCCGTGCGAAGGTGCCAATGGATTACATCAGCTTTGCTATGGGCCATTCTGTGGGTAACACGGGGCAGATAACCAAGCGTTATATCTCACCTTATCCCATTGAGGAACAGATGCAGTATAACTCCTATTTACTGAATCTCGAAGAATTGAAGTCCCTGCGTCAGAAGGATTTCAGCAAAGAGGAATTAGTCAAGATGGTTAAGGAATCGATGACGAAAGAAGAGTTGTTGAGTCTGCTTTTGGACAAGTAGAAGGCTAAAAAACGAGAAAAGATAGATTAAGTGTGCCAAGATACAAAGAAAAGTTGTACCTTTGCACCATATAATAATAAGGTATAAGGAGTTCATGGCAAATCGGAAATACAGATACGAGGACATGCAACCCGTGTTAGAACGGTTGTTAGAGGATAAGGAATCGGATGAACTGGAGTTTAAAACGGCTGCAGGGGGATTCCCTAAATCTTTTTGGTCAACCTATTCTTCATTTGCCAACACGAATGGTGGCGCTATCGTCTTCGGTGTAAAAGAAAAAGATGAAGAGCTCATTTTAGACGGTTTGGACGAATCACAAATTGCCAAGCTAAAGCGTGATTTCTTCAATGGTATGCACAGCAAGCAAAACATAAATATTGCATTGCTAAAAGAAGATGATGTGTTTGATGTCGAGTTTGGTGGAACTCATTTCCTTGTTTTCTATATTCCACGGGTAGATATTAATCTGAGGCCCGTATTTTGTGGCTTAGATCCTTATACTGGCACTTATCGGCGTGACCTTGATGGCGATTATCATTGTTCACGCGAAGAAGTCAACAGTATGTTTGCTGATGCCAACCTTGCAAGTCCAGTAGATGGGCGCATCCTGAAGAACTTTAGCAAGGATGATCTGGATCCTGCCTCAATTCAGCAGTATCGCCGCCGTTTTGAGCAGTGGAATCCTGACCATGTATGGAATTCATTATCTGAAGACCAATTCTTGGAAAAGCTCAATGTGTTTAGAAAGGATAGGAAGACGGGCGAATATGGACTGACCTACGCTGGACTGCTGATGTTTGGCACCTACAGCGCCATTATGGACGAGAACCCCAACTTCTTTCCTGACTATCAGGAGATACAAGATCCCAATGATAGATGGGTAAATCGAATTTGCCCTGATGGAAACTGGGAGTCTAACCTGTTCCAGTTCTATAGTAAGGTATTGCCCATCCTCCAGAACTTCCTACCCAAGCCTTTTATTTTGGAGGATAATCAGCGAAAGACGGAAACACCTGCTCATGTTGCAGTCAGAGAGGCACTTTCCAATATGCTGGTTCATGCAGATCATACGGAAAATGCCACGTTGAATGTCTATAAGTATCCCAACAAGATGGTGTTCTCCAATCCAGGTACCATGCTTATTTCCCAGAAACAATTCTACAAAGGAGGTGAAAGCATCTGTAGAAACAAGTACTTACAGACCATGTTTACCTTCCTTGGCTCTGCTGAAAAAGCTGGCAGCGGTGCCGACAAGATTATTCACGGTTGGGAGAAGCAGAACTGGAAACGACCATATATCGTTGAGAGAAGTCGGCCCAATAAAGTGATCCTTACCATGTCTATGGAGTCTCTGTTAGATGAAAATGTCAAGAATGGACTGATAAGATTGTTTGGCGAACGAGTTGAACAACTGCCACAACCACA
>JAGCFP010000052.1 GCA_017650045.1 Bacteroidaceae bacterium
CTTATTTGGTTCGTGGCTTTCGAGCCAAGGACTGGATGCACGTGGTCAGTATGCTTATATGAAAAGTGGATGGCTTGATCGTATTTCTAAAGGGGTATATAAGATACATGGAACAGAACCAAGCCTATTGGCAGTTGTATCGTCATATAACACGCAACTTAGTAAGAGTTGTGTGGTGGGTGCATATACAGCTCTGGAACTTCGAGGATACTCCCATTATCTTTCTATGGGGAAACCTGTGGCTTATCTGTTTACAGACAAAAGCAATAAGTTGCCTTCGTGGTTGTTAAAAGAAGAGTGGGATATGACAATAAAATATATGACTACTTCTTTCCTGGGTGATGAACTGTTGGGTGTAACAACCATGACTATCAATCAACATGATTTGCTTGTTTCATCTCCAGAGCGTGCCATTTTGGAGTGTCTGAACTTGCCAGATGCCTCTTCTTCTTTGCTCGATATCTATTATATCATGGAGGGTTTGACTACATTACGTCCCAAGTTGGTTCAGACGTTATTGGAGAAATGTACATCTCAGAAAGTGAAACGCCTGTTCCTCTATATGGCAGAAAAGGCAGGCCACGCCTGGTATAAGGCTTTGAAACTGGAGAATATCAATCTTGGCACTTCAAGGTTTATGATTACGCCTACTGGAAAGTACATCAATAAGTATAATATGACAATCTCAAAAGAACTTGCAGAATATGAATGATGCGTTCTTTTGTTCTTTATCTAATCAGGTGAATAGAATTAATTAATATATGTTTTAATAACCTACAATGATATGGGCAACAAAATTTTTTGTTTAGAAACGGAATGGGAACAAAGTATCTATGATCTAAAATACGACTCCCAAGCAAAACCTTTACTTGAATTCTTGAACAATTCAAATGGGGTTGATTTTTCTTTTAGACAAGTTGCTACAAAATCGGATTTCAATTATTACGTAAGCCATTTACAAAAAGCTTCATATAAAGATTTTACGATTGTTTATCTTTGTTTTCATGGATCAAAAGGAAATATCTCATTTGCAGATTGTGGAAAGTATGGCTGTCAAGGAGAATATAGAATTATGGATTTCGCTAAGGACAATCCTGATATTTTTAATGGGAAGATTGTACATTTTGGCTGTTGTAATACTCTAAAAATAAAAAAAGAAGAGATTCGTGATTTTAAGAAAATGACGGGTGCTTTGATGGTTAGTGGATATGAAAAAAGCGTAGAGATGACTGGTAGCTTCATTTTTGAAGCTTGGCTATTAGATACGTTATATAATAATCCTTCTATTAGAGCAACTCGATTGATGAACTTAGCCAAAAAAGAAATGGATTATTTTGTTAACAAATATAGTTTTACGGCATATTAGTTATTAGATTAGATTCTATCGAATAGTGCTTGTATGCTATAATGAAATTATATCTATATACATACGAGGAGTTTGAAGTGACTCGTGCCAAACTCATTAAGATGTCAAGTCGTTGATGACAGAAGCGGATAAAAAGTTCCTGATTTGTTTTGAATCTGGACAGCCAGAATGGGATGGATATGAGTTTGAATACTTCAAAGATTATCCATCTGTTCAATGGAAGTTGCTCAATCTGCAGAAACTCGCCAAGCATAATCCACAGAAATTGCAGGAGGAAGCAGATAAACTAAGAAATTTCTTTAATTTAAGTCTCAATAATTAACGGCTCACTACTTATGTCATACCAAGATTTTCAACAGAAGGTTTATTCGTACTTGATTAAGTATAAGAAGGAAAACCTTAAGATTATTGATAAAGGTACTTCTGCACATGGAGTTGAACACGATTGTTTATTACCAAAGCCATATAGCGAAGCCAAAATACCTATTATGCTTTATGATGGTATTAAAGAAACAGTGAAAGACATTCAAGCAAGCAAGTTTGCATATAAGCCTCACCTTGCAGCTTCTGTACATGTGGCAAGTTCTCAAACTGCATGTATCAACCTATTTGTGCCAATCTTGGAAAGTGAGTACGCAGACCAAATACTTATAGGGGCAGGAGTCGTACCTAAAGATTTTGACCATATTGACAGGAACCAGCTTCGCAAAGGATATTGCTTTGAGTATTGGGAGTCAACACTAGAAGGAACAAAAGGGCTTCTTGGAGATCATAGTCCTAATGCTGGTACAGACTCAGATGTTGCCATTGCATATCGCAACAAGAACAACAAACTGTGCCTTTGGTTGATAGAGCACAAGTTAACGGAACGAGAATTTACGACTTGTGGAGGCTACCGTTCAAAGGCAATTTCTCACTCAGAGAAGGCATATTGCACTTCTTGTGGTATTGAAGAAATTTTGAAAAACCACGATAAGTGTTATTACCACAAGCATTGCGGTTACTTCTATTGGAAAATTATGGATGCCCAATCTTCATTCTTCTGTGGTAAATTTGAAGGCAATGGCTGTCCGTTTAGAGGCGGTATGAATCAACTTTGGAGAAATCAAATGCTGGCTTTGGAACTTGAGAATAGAGGCGTATTTGAAGATGTCTATTTCTCGGTTGTCTCTCATCCAGATAATTCTTTTCTTGACAAGACTATGAATGAATATCGGGCACTAACAAATAACTATCCAAAGTTCTATGACTTCAAATCAAATGCGCTTGTGGATGTGGCAGTTGATTATTTGCCTGATTGGTCAAATTGGTACAAGAAAGTGTATTTGGGAATTGATTAATGTATCACCATGATTATGACAATATACAAATGATAGAACAACTCCGACCATTAATGACTCTTGATGCTAACATGAATACATCAGACATCGAAGAGCGTTTTGAACAAATAGCAAAAATGCTGTTTGAAAGTTTTGCTATTCAAAAGGGTGAGATGGTGTATCTCTTCAAAGAGATTGAGTTTTACTTCTACAACAAGAATCATCGTGATATCATCACTCATCCACGGGAGTCAAAACTATTGTGTTGGTATGTAAATGACTTTGGAGGAATTGATTTAAATTTTGCCAGTAATATTAAGCGTGAGTCTAGAGCTAATAGTAAAGGAAAGAATGTCAAGAAGTATGTCTTGGATGATAGCGCATACTTTGGGGGAATACTTATTCGTCAACTTATAAGTGAGGATGGTTGTGAGGTTCTTAGTGCACCATTAGCATGTGCAGAATTGTTTAGGTGCTATGATGCCACAGGTGTTGACCATGGATTTCCTGTTCTTGTGGAACATGATAATGGCACAGTTGAGTATATCTGTAAACCTCGTGTTAATCTACTTAGATCAAATCAATCTGTTGAAGATAAAGTTAATAATATTCTTTACCAATATCATGACAATGTACAATCTTCCAAAGAAACTTTATACCAAGATTTCATAAACTTCAAAGATAAACCATATGGATATGAACAACAAATTGCTTCACGATAAAAATACAAACGTAGTATTTCTATCTCCTTGTTTGAATACTAAAAAATATGGTAATCCTAAGTTCTATAAGGAGTTGATGACCATACTAAAGGAAATGGGTATAGAAACAAGAGAACTAAAATGCACTCGCGATTATTGGGCTCGTGACTATATGCCTATTCAATTGGGCGAAAATGATTTTTTGAAGTATCATTATTATCCAGATTATCTTATAAATAAGGATGATATTGATTCGATAACGGATGTTTCAAAAGTGATATCCGGTATGGGTATTAACTGTCGTTCTACCAATTTAATCATAGATGGTGGCAATATGGTGCCATGTGGTCCTTATATTGTGATGACAGATAAGGTGTTTTCTGAAAACAGGAAAAAGAAAGATGATTGGGAATTCAAAGCCTTGCTAGATTCCGAGCTTGGTCATCCTGTTATCATTATTCCCTGGACTTCACATGAAGATGATGTGTATGGACATTCAGATGGTTTCATCAAATGGTGTGGTGATAATCGAATACTGATGGGTAATCATGGTGATTGCTATCCTGAAGAAGCTGCATCCATCCATCGGATTCTTGAAAGTTATGGCTTTGAAGTTACAGAAATGCGTTTCAAGGACAAAGTTGATACTCCTTGTTATGAGTTCAACTGGGCATATATCAACTTTCTTCAGGTAGGTAAAAACATCATAATGCCTAAATTCAACATTGAAGAAGATGTAATAGCTCAACAATACATTCAAGAAGCATTCCCCGATTGCTGTATCCGTCAAATAGAAATGGCAGAAATTGCAAAAGAAGGTGGCGCTTTACATTGTTTAAGTTGGAATGTATATCTTCCAAAATCACATGTGAAAACGTAAATCACCACCTATGAGATATTTTTGTCCCTCGGCAAATTTCGGTTATCTCGGGGGACAGATGGGGGACAAAATGGGTGATAATCTGCAAATATCGAAGTTAAAAATCAAAAATCTGTAAAAACAGACGAAATTTTAAATGCTTGAAATTATGCGATTTACGAGCTATATTTGCAGATAGTATGCTTTTCTTTGCAAAAAATCACTTTCCCACGCAGAATCTACTTTCCCACGCAGAAATGCTTGAAAATATTCTGAAGGACATCGTCTGCAGTCACCTCGCCTACGATGTCACTGAGGTGATAGATGCACTCGCGGATATCCTGTGAGAGGAAGTCGCCTGAGAGACCGTCATGGAGTCCTTGCTGCACGCGTTGGATAGCTTCTAAAGCATGGGTGAGAGCTTCGTAGTGACGGACGTTGGTGACGATGACGTCAGCCTGTGTCACTTCGGGCATCTCAGCAGCTTGAACCAGCAGATGCTGCAGGGCATCTATATTCGGGTCGAACTTGGCAGAGAGTTCAATAAATTGAAAATTGAGAGTTGAGAATTGGAAATTAAAGCTGCGCTGAGCGCCTGTATCATTCAGGGTGGCTTGTGATTTCACAAAGGTAAAGTCGGCATCGCTTGGCTTATCTGCTTTATTGCGCACGATGATGAGTTTCTTATCCTCACAGCGTGAAGCCATGTCGTGAAGTTCTTCTTCTGATGGGGGAGTGTCTATAAGCCAAAGCCCGATCTGCGCTTCTTCCAGTTTCTGATAGGCACGTTGAATGCCAATCTGCTCGATGGCGTCTGAAGTCTCTCGTAAACCCGCTGTGTCAATAAAGCGGAATGTGATACCCCCAATCACGATGGTATCTTCAATCACATCACGCGTGGTGCCATGGATGTCGCTCACGATGGCGCGATCTTCATGCAGCAGGCGATTGAGCAGCGTACTCTTTCCTACATTTGTCTTTCCAACGATGGCCACAGGGATGCCTTTCTTCAAGGCATTTCCCACACGGAAAGAATCTGTAAGGCGTGTGATGACTTGCTCTATATGATCAGCCAAACGGAACAATTCACTACGGTCTGCAAACTCGATATCCTCATGGTCGCTGAAATCCAATTCCAGCTCAATGAGCGATGTGAAATGCAACAGTTGGTCACGAAGCTGAGCCAATTCCTTGCTGAAACCACCACGCATCTGGCTCATGGCCAATCGATGCGTAGCTGCAGAGGTTGAGGCAATCAAATCAGCCACGGCCTCTGCCTGACTCAAATCCATCTTGCCATTCATGTAAGCTCGCTGGGTGTATTCTCCAGGCATCGCCATGCGACAGCCTTCCTGAATAAGTAGTTGCAGCACGCGCTGCAGGATATATGAAGAACCGTGACAAGCTATCTCTGTGCTGTCTTCACCTGTATAGGAGTGGGGGGCACGGAAAAGACTGACTAGCACCTCATCTACAATCTCCTTGCCATCTGTAATCTGCCCAAAGGTTAGACTATAGGGCTTGGCATCCTCCAATGACTTTGCTGCCTTAGAAGGTTTGAAGATGTGGCTGGTAGCAGTAATGGCATCTGGTCCACTCACGCGTATCAGTCCGATAGCACCCCCTTGTGCAGTAGCGATGGCGCAGATGGTATCTTCTACTCGATTCATTGATAGATAAGTTTTACCAGAAAATCTGCTACTTGCTCCAAGTAGAGGCGATCAGTTTCATCGAAAGAGGCAATTTCCTTGCTGTCGATGTCTAATACCGCTTTTACCTCACCTTCTTTTATCAGGGGGACCACGATCTCAGAGCGTGAGAGCGAACTGCACGCAATATGTCCAGGAAACTGCTCCACATCAGGTACCACCTGCGTCTGTTGCTCTTTCCAAGCCGTGCCACATACACCCTTGCCATACTTGATGATGGAACATGCTACAGAACCCTGAAAAGGCCCCAAGATGAGGCGATCATCCTTAACCAGATAGAAGCCTACCCAGAAAAAGTCGAACACCTGATGCAAGGCCGCAGCAGCATTAGCCAGAATGCTCACTTCCTCTGTTTCTCCTGTAAGCAAGGCATGGAACTGTGGTAAGAACTCCTTGTATATTCCAGCTTTATCCTTACTATTTATGTAGAAGTTCACTTCACTCATATCCTGTCGAGAACGGTTGTTATCAGTGTATCTATCGTATTCTTATAATTTACATCCACTTCCTTCATCAGTCGGCTTGCCACAATCATGCAAACTGTTGTAGCCTTATGTCCCATCAGTCGGCTGAGTCCACTCAGGGCACTGCTCTCCATCTCATAATTAGTGATGTGTAAGCCTTGATACTCGAACTGCTCTATTTTTTCGTTCTGTTGTGGATCTGCTATGGGAAGACGCAGTTTTCGGCCTTGTGGGCCATAGAAACCATTGCCTGCAATCGTGATGCCACGTACCATATCGTCAGATGCAATACGCTCCAACATCTCAGAATCGCAATCCAGAGTGTAGAGCGCAGGCGCACAGATACTGCCCTGCCAACCCATGTGGTTCTTGAAAGCCTGTTCCATCTGAAGGTCGCACACCTCATTCCGTCCTTGATAGAAATTCAGCACCCCATCGAAGCCTATCGACTTAGCAGCACAGACAAATGTGCCCACAGGCGTATAGGGTTGCAAACCTCCGCTGGTACCTATGCGCACGATCTCCAAGGAACGCAATTCCTCTTTCTCTTCACGTGTCTGAAAATCAATGTTGGCCAAGGCATCTATCTCGTTCATCACGATGTCGATGTTGTCGCAACCTATGCCTGTACTGATGCAGGTGATGCGCTTCCCTTGATACCATCCTGTGATGGTATGAAACTCACGGTTAAGAACATCACATTCTATGTCCGTAAAGTGCGACGCCACCAGTCCCACACGCTCAGGGTCGCCCACAAGGATAACTTTGTTGGCCAACGATTCAGGCTTCACGTGCAGGTGAAAGATCGACCCGTCTTGGTTAATGATCAGCTCCGAAGGAGGAAAGACTTTCTTCATAGAACAACCGATTTATTTAGTTGTATGCGGTGCGCCACCTGCTGGTTTGGCTATAGCGTCACGCATACTGGTATCCGCCTCAATGTTCTTCATGCGGTAGTAGTCCATAATGCCTAAATTACCAGTGCGGAAAGCTTCAGCCATGGCCTTAGGCACTTCAGCCTCTGCCTCGATGACCTTAGCACGTGCTTCTTGTGCCTTTGCTTTCATTTCCTGTTCCTGAGCCACAGCCATCGCACGACGTTCCTCTGCCTTAGCTTGAGCAATGTTCTTGTCAGCATTGGCCTGATCCATCTGCAGCGTAGCACCAATGTTCTTACCTATGTCAATATCTGCGATATCAATAGAGAGAATCTCGAAAGCCGTTCCTGCATCCAGTCCCTTGCTCAGTACCAACTTAGAGATGGAATCTGGGTTCTCCAATACCGACTTATGGTTGGTGGCAGAACCTATGGAAGAAACGATACCCTCACCTACACGAGCCAGTACGGTGTCTTCGCCTGCACCACCTACCAACTGACGGATATTGGCACGTACAGTCACACGTGCCTTA
This sequence comes from Bacteroidaceae bacterium, assembly GCA_017650045.1. Lineage (GTDB taxonomy): Bacteria > Bacteroidota > Bacteroidia > Bacteroidales > Bacteroidaceae > Bacteroides. The sequence goes on from JAGCFP010000052.1 coordinate 7,829, forward strand.
GCGATCATCTGGATACCATCCTTTGCCACAGCAGATACGGGTGGCGTATCAATCACTTTTGGATTCACAGACATCTGCACGGCCTCGAACACGTCACGACCAGCCAAGTCGATAGCCGTAGCCATTTGGAAAGGCAGGTCAATGTTGGCCTTCGATGCAGAAACCAGCGCATGTACCACACGCTCTACGTGTCCACCTGCCAGATAGTGAGCTTCCAGTTCGTCACGCGTAATGTTCTTCAGTCCTGCCTTATGCGCTTCGATGAGGGCAGGTACAATCACGTAAGGAGGCACGTTACGGATGCGCATCAGGAAGAGTTGCACCAGAGAGATGTTCACGCCCGATACCTTGGCAGATAACCAGAGGAAGAAAGGCACATAGTGAAAAAATATAGCCAGGAATATGATGGCGGCTACAATGATAAACGCGGTAAAGAAAATAGGGTCGTTCATATTATTTTTGTATTTTAGTATTTAACTTTTATAATTTTTCTACCAAGATATTGCCATCGTTGATGCGCACCACCTTGATGGGCGTTTTGGGATTGAGGAAGCCATCGCAAGACTTTACTTCCACCAGATCGCCATTAATCTCTGCCTGTCCGAAAAGTGCCAGACGAGTCACAGCCACGCCTTGGTCACCCACTTTCACGCGATGCTCGGCACTGCGATCCACCTTCCCTTCGATGTCTTTCTTCAGCGCCACCTTGTCCAGGGTCTTTGAGCGCATGAACCACACCACAGCAAGGATACCTGCTATCGCAGATACGGCCAAAGTGAGGAATCCTGCTGCAGCACCTATGTAAGTGAAGGCATGATACACTGCATAGATGAAGCAGGCTCCCGAGATGAAAGCTGCCAGGCTGGTGCCAGGAATCAGGAATAGTTCTATGAGCAACAAGACTACGCCTGCTATGACTAATAAAATGATAATCAGTAAATCCATAGGCTATTATTTTAAGATTGATTGTTCTTCTCTCCGTACCCAGTTGGCTGCGCTGCGTACTTCTTGCTGCAACTGTCGTACCCGTTGCTCCAAGTCTAAGATACCAGGCGCTAACTGAGACTTCTGACTGCTGCTTCCCTCTGCATATTGTTCACGCATTTGGGAAAGACGGGTATCAAGTTCCGTCAGACTCTGTGCCAATTGCTGATACTGTGCGAAGGCCGCTTTGGCAGCATCCGACTTAAAGTCGCTTGCCACATAGTAGGTATGTGCATCGTCTATCACGAACTCAAAATCCTTTTTGATGTTCAGTTGAGCAATCTTATTGCTTACCTCCTCCAATCGCTGCTTGGCAGCGTTCACAGCTCCTTCATTCGTCCAGGTATCTTGAATACGACGCAGTTGGCTGAGGCTGATCAGCTCGTCCAGATCCGTGTTCTCATAGTTGTACACCTCTTTTGTCTCGTTGGGTATGAAAACATAGATGCAAACCTTGCCTTCAGGCTGATAACGGTCGGATGCAAACCATCCAAGGTTGCTGAACTCATCAATCACGAACATATAGTCGTTGTAAGGCGAGTTGAACGGCATTCCCACATTGTCAGGCTGCAGGTAAGTACCATTGGTACTATTGTAACGCGTCACAAAGATATCGTACCCACCCATCGACTCAGGACCGTCAGCTGCATAGTAGATGGTACTTCCATCGGGCATCACATACGGATAGTTGGCATTCTGACCCTTATTGATCTCATCGCTAAGAGGAGCACGCTCACTGGTACCATCAAGCAAGCGCACAGCTCGATAGATGCTTAGCAGTGAGTCTGGTTTATCTGTATAATAGGCGATGTTACCCAGTTCGTTGTAATACACGATGCCACCCTCCAGACTTGCTTTGGGTGAGAAAGAATTATCTGCAGATAGCGTCCCTGATTCAGGACTCAGTTTGTAGTAATTCAGAAACGCAGGCTTGTCCACCACTAAACTGTCCACTACAGTTACCCGTTCTACACCACGCAGTTGGCGCAGTCCGTTTCTACTGCGTAGAAGTAGCTCATCTGCTTCTGCAGTGTCACGCTTGCGCTTCACCAGATCGCTGCGATAAGCCTCTAAGGTCTCAATGGCATCTTCAAAGCGGAACACCTCGTTGTAGGCCATGCCCAGATACAGCTGTCCGCTTGGCGTGCGACGTTTTACAGCCTGTTCCAGATATTTCACGGCATTCTGCGCATCACCCGTTTCCAAGCAGCACACTCCGTACCACAGGTTCAGGTTGCCATTGCTGGGTTGCTGTTTCACCAACTTCTCCAAAGCAGGTTTCGCCTCGGCAAATTTCCCCTCATCATAGAGGGCCTTTGCCTGCGCCTGTGTCTGGCCATGCAGCGTAAGTGTACAGAAAGTCAGTAATATGGTCCACAAATACCTTGTCATAAACACCTTTTCTTTCATCTTAAAAGTCAAAGTTACTACAATATTTTCTAATAATCCCAATAATTGCCGAAAATTTTAAGTAATCTTATCTTTTTAAGGGCAGAAACCTACTGTCGGTTTCTTGAAAAGAAAGGCCTCCTTTCAACGTTTATTTCATAAATACGAAATACACGGCAAGCACCAGGCAGATGAAAGCGGCAAAATGGTTCCAATGGAGGGATTCACCACGGAACAGAACGGTGGTAAAGATGCCGAAAACCACCAGAGTGATGCACTCCTGAATGACCTTCAGTTGCACCAGTGAGAATGGACCTCCATTCTCTTGAAAACCCATGCGATTGGCTGGCACTTGGAAACAGTATTCAAAGAAGGCGATGCCCCATGACAATAAGATGATGCCTATAAGAGGCCAACTGGTGGTAATCTTCATTTCTTGCAACTTCAGGTGTCCGTACCAGGCAAAGGTCATGAAGATGTTGGACACGATCAACAGTAGTATGGTGAATAAGGATTTCATATTTCAATGCTCAATTTTCAATGTATTGCTTCATTCCCTCAGAAACATAGGTTTGATATTCTCCTTTCTCATCGGCATAGATGAGGTAGGCTTCAATGTCAGGGTGCGACTGGATGAACTTCTCTGCTTCTTCAAGTCCTAAGACCATGAAAGAGGTGGCATAGGCATCAGCACTCATGCAGTCGCGGGCCACAACGGTGGCAGAAAGGATGCTGTGTTGCACCGGGTAGCCTGTGCGTGGTTCTATGGTATGTGCATACTTCTTCCCATCGCGGTAATAATAGTTGCGATAGTTGCCCGAGGTGGCAATGCCTACCTCAGAGATGCTAAGCACCGTCTGCAGGTCTTGGTTTACGGAGAGCGAGTCGTCTGTAGGTTTATTGATACCAATGCGCCAGCGTTCGCCATTGGGATTATTCCCATGCACATCCACTTCACCACCTATGTCAACCATGTAGTTCTGAATGCCTTTATTCTGGAGCAACTGTGCCACCACATCCACAGCATAGCCCTTGGCAATGGCACTACAGTCAAGGGTGATGCGCGGGTCTTGTTTCACAATCTTCCCTTCTGCGCTCAGGCTGATCTTATGATAGCCAATGAGCTGCAGCAGACTATCCACCTGGAGGGAGTCGGGATAGATCCCTTGCTTGAAGCCAAATCCCCAGGCATTAACTAAGGGGGCGACAGTGATGTCGAATGCTCCGCCTGTCTCCTCTGATATTTCCATTGCACGTTGGAAGCAACGAAGGAAGAAGGAGTCGGGCACTATGTCGAGGTTCTGATTGATGCGTGAAATCGTGGAAGTGTCGTTGAACATGGACAAGGAGCCATCGAACTGTTGCAGTGCCTCATCAATCTCCGTCTTCAGACTGCTGTCATACTGGTAGGTCACATTATAGATCGTGCCAAAGATCAGTCCGCTTTCTTTCTGAAAAGGAGTGGGTCTGTTGTGCCTTAAGAGTATCAGCACCGTGCCTACGATGAGCAATGCAATCCAGATATAATTCGCTTTTTTCATGTGTCTTTAGAGTCCGTAATATAAATGTTGTATCAATATCTTGCAGCCAATGGCTATGAGGATAAGACCACCCAATAGTTCGGGGCGCAACTTCCGTGTGATGCTGCGTCCAAAAGAGACCCCCAACCACGCACCCACCAGTGACAAGAGGAAAGAAACCAGTCCGATGACGAATAGAGGGTAGATTAGTGTCGCCAGATGATGATAGCCCGTGAAGGCGAAAGAGATACCCACTGCCAAAGCGTCGATGCTGGTGGCCACTGCCAGAGTAAGCGCCACCACTAACTTGCGGGGGTCGAAATGACGCTCTTCTTCCTTGGTAAATGCCTCTCTGATCATGCTTATACCTATGTATAGAAGCATGGCGAAAGCAATCCAATGATCGAATTGCTGTATCAGGTCGCTGACGTGGACGAACAGACTCCAACTGATAAGAGGCATAACCGCCTGAAACAGTCCGAAGAAGAACGCCAGCAGCAGGATAGGCTTCCATTCCATACGCTTCAAGATGATGCCACTGGCAATGGAAACGGTGAAGCAATCCATAGCCAATCCAACAGCCAGTAACCAGAGGTCTAATTCGCTCATTTCTTATGGAAAGGCAATAAATAAATAAGATGGTAAGTGATTCCTATGGTATTGTTGCCATATTTCCCATATCCAGGAACGTAGTAAGGATTGCCAAACTCGCCTGTGGAGGCAGAGAGTTTATAGCGGAAACGCAGAGACCAACCCATGTGTATGGATTTCCACACCTTGGCACGGATGCCAGCCGAGAACTCTATCCAGTGCATGGTGGATTTCATGCCCGTGTGACTGAAAGGCAGTTGGTCCTCCCACACCTTGTCCTCAATGTTGGCACGCCATGAGAAGCCCCCCTCATAAGGGTCTATGATGTCATAAGTCAGGCTGGTAAACCCATAACGCAGTCCCACCAGCACCTGGTTGCCATGTGCTTTCTTATATAAGAAGTTATAGTCGATACCTAAACGGGTATAGGGGGCACTGGCCTTGTAGATGATGTCTTTATTCGTATCCACCATGTCGCTCTTGCCATAACCCAGTTCAAGGGTAGGGAAGAAACGCCCCTTCAGATTGACGGTTCCTTGTGCCTCGAAGCCATAGAAATCGCTGCCCAGCACTTTCTTAAACGGCTGAATCAGGTCCACTCCCACAGAGATGCCGCTGAAGAGCGGGTATTCTATCTCAGCAGGCGTACGCTCACGCTCTTTCTTCTGCTTGCGTTGCGCCTCTTGAGCCTTTTCCGACCAGATACGTTCTCCGCCTCGGGGGTCGTTCAGCGTGCCTTGTCCGTGCAGGGGCAATGCAGAGCAAAGAACCAGCAGCAAGCTAATAATATATGGCAAGATTCTCTGTTCCATAAATGCCAATTTTTGGGTCTTTAATCACTACGGAATCCAGCAGGGTGTTCGTATAGCTGAGCCCAGTAATCACTTGTTTCATCTGATAGCCGCAGTCCATGTTGAGGAAGTAGGGCGTATTGTGTACCAGTAGGGTCAAGGTATCTTTATAACCGAAAGAGTAGTCCAGCACGAAGATGGTGGTATCTACCGCATAGCGCAGGGGCAGCGTGAGTGCAGAGGCATGGACTTGCTTGTTGACAATCACGGAGTCTGTACCAAAGGCAGTCACAGTGAGCGTATCAAATGCCACACCCACCAGAGAGTCACGCACATAGCCGTCAGGCAACGTATCCTTGACGAAGGAGAAGAAGCCTACGTTCATCATGGGACGGTTGGCATCCGTGCAATCTGCTTCCTCCGTGCAAGCCATACCTACCGACATCGCTATGCAGCACACCATTCCAAGTCCTATCCACTTCAGCAGTTGTCTCATATCTCTTTCTCAATTTGATACTTGTTACGCTCTGAGGAATTGCGTGAAATAAGTTCACCCAAGAATCCTGCCACGAAGAGCTGCACACCTATGATCATGGCTGTGAGGGCCAGGTAGAAAAAAGGAGAGTCCGTCACCAATGGATGAGGGATGTGGTTAAACACGTAGTAAAGTTTATTGGCACCCACAATCACCACCGCGATGAAACCCAAGAGGAAGGTCAGCGACCCCAGTGCTCCAAAGAAATGCATGGGCTCCACGCCAAAGGTGTTGAGGAACCAGAGGGAGAGCAAGTCCAGGTAGCCATTGATGAAACGACTCATACCGAACTTGGTCTTGCCATACTTGCGAGCCTGATGTTGTACCACTTTCTCGCCTATCTTGTGGAAACCAGCGTTCTTCGCCAGATAGGGGATGTAACGATGCATCTCACCATATACCTCAATGGTCTTTACCACGTCCTTGCGGTAAGCTTTCAGCCCACAGTTAAAATCGTGCAGGTTGTGTATGCCACTCACCCTGCGGGCTGTGGCGTTGAAAAGCTTCGTGGGAAGTGTTTTCGACAGTGGGTCGTAACGTTTCTTCTTCCACCCGCTCACCAAGTCGTACCCTTCTTCCACAATCATCCGACGCAGTTCAGGAATCTCATCCGGACTATCTTGGAGGTCGGCATCCATGGTGATCACCACCTCGCCTTGTGCCTCCTTGAAGCCACAGAACAGGGCAGGGGATTTACCATAGTTACGACGGAACTTGATGCCGTGAACTTCGGGGTGCAGCGCCTTTAATCCCTCGATGACTTCCCAGGAATTATCAGTACTGCCGTCGTTTATGAAGATCACTTCATAACTGTAACCATTCTGCTGCATCACACGTTCTATCCAGTCATACAGCTCAGGCAGAGACTCCGCTTCATTATAGAGTGGAACGATTACTGAGATATCCATCATTGCTTTACCTCCTCTTGATTAGGTACATTCTTGCGTACCATCAGCGCAGTGATAATGGCCCACACCATGCCGAAGAAGATATTGTTCGACAGTTGTTGAACCACCAGTTCTATCGAGCTCATACTTCCCAGTAAGTTCAAGCCTTCACGCATCTGGTTGATATAAGCCTCCGAGCCCGGAATCTGCTCTGCTTTCAGCTCATTGAGCATGCCGTTATAGGTATTCAGAATGTAACCGTTGTCCATGTATTCCAGATAAATGTAGTGCGCCACAGCCGTGAGCAGTGAGGCGTAAATAAACATGCTGGTGACGAAGAGCCACGCATGTCCCAAGCCGATGCCTCCCCCCAACACGCGGTCGCGATACAGCTTGGTATAGTAATACGCCATGAACGGCACACAGAGGGTCAGTCCGATAAACAGCAGCATCAGGAAAGTGTGTGTCAGCCCCATAGGTAAGAGGCAGAACTTAGCAATCCAGAATACCCCCATGTAGGTACCCAGCAACATGGCAAATTGATTTAAATATCTCCTATTTTCATTCATGGCGACAAAGATAGTGCAAGGCGAGTGAAATAACAAATTTATTTGATTATTTCCGAGCCGTAGCCTATCTTCACGAACGAAGTGCGTAAAGATAATTAAAAAATAAATAGTATAAAATTGCAAATTGGCAAAAAAAGCTTTACCTTTGCACCCGCAAAACGAAAATGGGTAAGTCCTATACGGCCAGCTCCCTGTGAATCCTCCAGGGCTTGATCGCAGCAAAGGTAGCGGGTTGTAGCGGCGCGATATAGCAAGCTTACCCACCCGCCTCTTTAGCTCAGTTGGCCAGAGCACGTGATTTGTAATCTCGGGGTCGTTGGTTCGAATCCGACAAGAGGCTCAGAAAAAGAGACGAAAAAGGATGGGCGTAAGCCAATCCTTTTTTTGTTGGCTCAAAGAGACATCATGTCAGCGAAAGCTTGCTTTCAGATGACTTGTGGAGGTTTTTTTTGATAGCCTGCCCGCGGCAGGCGCAAGGATGGGCGCCAGCCAATCCGACAAGATGCTTTTCGGATATCCAATTCACAAGAGGCTCACTCCCTATACTCCACAAAGTGGTTATAAAAAACTCCCCTGCGCTTCATTTAGTACACTATAATATTTTTTTTAGTCTTCACACTTCACGGGCGTTTAGTAAATGATTGATTGTTATTTAGTTACGGCGTGTTTTCTGCTAAAGAGACTTCACAAGACTTCACGCAGACTTCATGCTTTTCTTGATAGAATTGGCTGATAATCATAAGTTATCATAATTAAGAAATAGATATTTGACTGATATATAAATTTCACCTTGTTCACGTGTGAAGTTTGTGTGAAGTCTTGTGAAGTCTCTGTTTTGGATTTTCTTTAGAAACATAATGCAGAACATATACTTTTATAATCACTATGAAGTGTGAAGTCTATTTTTTAAAATGATTTTTCAAAGAAACACCTCACACCTCACCTTTGGCGTTTAAAACACTGATTAACAATGTGATATATCGATGAGGTGTTGTGAGCATCCTCACCACACCTCACCCTTGGGAACGCATGTAAATTATTAATTAATTCGAAACAGGTGAGGTGTGAGATGTTATTGGCACATTTCATTTGTAGAATAGGGATCTTTCTACAACTAATACGTGTTCCTTCATGCTCAGTCACGGTGATGACTGAGCTAAGTCCTACCGTTGACTGAGTAGAGAGATAACGTATAAATAGGCAACTTCTTCAAGAGATTTTAAAGAATTGCAGGCAATTAGCGCAGAAATGTCCAGTGTTATTAGAAAAATGCTTCACTGTTATATACAATAATGCTGGACATTTCCGCAGAAATACCCAGCATTACTGAAAAGTAGTATTACTTTTGGTAAAGAAAGGGAGAACTATTACTTATAGCTCTAATAAATCTTTGAGGAACGCATTCAACTCATCGTCCAAGCCTTTAAGCAACTCGTCGTTTACCAGCAGAGTGTCGTCATCTATCAGCAACAGTTCTGCCACCGTTTCCTTATGCTCATCTACCTGTACGAAGGAGTATGGCTTGAGGATGTGCAGACCATCGAGCACTCCTTGGGCCTTGAGCTCACTCAGGATGGAAGTGAATAGCTGCTGGACCACTTCGTCAAAATCATCACTTTCATAAGACACCCATTCGTTGATCTTGGTGTGCGCCAACTCGCGGTCATCATCGTCGTAGATAACCAACGAGGCTTCCACCTGATTAGGCTGAAGATGGATGTCGGTAACTGCTTCCATGTCGCTCTCTCCCTTGTAATGTGACAGGGCTTTTATGAGGGCATCACGGATGATTTTCTTTGAAGCATCACTGAGTTTCATATTCACTCTCCTTTCTTTATGACTTATTACTCTTTAAACCTATTCAACTGTGCATTGAGAATGGCTGTATTACTATGCCGTTTCTGCAAATCCCTGAAATATTGCTGCGCCAGAAACTGGTTGGTGGTATTGCCGTGCGACTTCTCCACGGCGGTATTGATCCACTGGTAGGCTTTATCAATATCGTCCATCATCTCATAGGCCAAGGCCAGGTTGTATGCAGCATAGAACTGCTTCTTTGTGCTCTTGGTACCAGCATAGGCTTGTTCCCAGAGCTCGGCTGCCTTGTCCCACTCATTCTCACGGGCATAGACTACACCATCGCGTACCTTGATGTTGCCGTTTGTGAAGAAGAAGCGTTGGGCATTTTCCCAATGAGGAAGCAGGTTCTTCACTGGCAATGTGCCTGCATAGTCGGAGGCTTGCTTGAGCATCTCCTCCTGACTGATGAGGTGATTCTTCACATAAGTAAGCGAGTTGCCCACTTCGTCCCAATAGATGCTGTCTGTCATATTGATGGTAGCCACAGGGGTATCACGATCTGGCAGATAGATGTTGAGAATGGGGCGTACTGCCACGTTGACTGCTCCAATATAGAACCCATAGTCGGGTGAATAGAGCAGATCTCTTACTTCACGCATCTGCAGGGACTCCAATGATAACAGCACATCTACATCGAGGTAGTTTGCCAGGCTGTTGACTTCCTGCAAGGAGAGCCCACCTGCCTGAAGCTGTGTATCGTTGGCACGAAGCACGGAGTCGCAGATCACTACTTGCTCGAAGTATTCTTCATCGGCTATGCCATGTGCCAATGACTCAATGGCATAGGATGTCAACCCGTTGTAATAGGTCGTGGTATGCGACAAGCCGTTTGATTCTACATCTGGCGTATCTGTGAAAGACCTTGACAGGCGATTCGGTAGATCGTTTGGCACATTGTTCACTATGCCCACTCTCTTCAACTCATCAGGAAAGCTGACTTTGGCAGGTTCCATGTAGTCGATGGTGAACTGCTCAAGGCTTTGGCAACCAGTGAGCAGCAGCAAGGCTACTGCAAATAATTGAACATTGAACATTGAACATGGTAACTGCCCAATGCTTTCCATTTCCTTATGATATGAGTAACCTGTTTCATAATTCTTTTATTTAAGCCACTCCCTTACCGTGACAATTCTTGTACTTCTTACCACTGCCGCAAGGACATGGGTCGTTGCGACCGATCTTCTTAGGTGCCACGAATGGCTGGTTCTTTGGCTGCTGACGTGTGTCCTGACGGGCTGCTGCATCTTGGGCAGGATCATTGAGGTCTTCTTTCTGCTCACGATACTTGCTCATGTCTTGCTTCTGCTCAGGAGCGGCGGCACGTACCTGATTTGGCTGTTGCTCTTGCAGAGGTATCTGTCCACGCATCAGGATAGCCACTGTCTCACTGTTGATCTGCTCCACCATCTGGTCGAAGAGGGTCACAGACTCCAACTTATAGATCAGCAATGGGTCTTTCTGCTCATAGCTGGCGTTCTGCACAGAGTGGCGCAGTTCGTCGAGTTCGCGCAGGTTCTCTTTCCAAGACTCATCGATGACATGCAGAAGGATGGACTTTTCGAAGCCCTTCACCACTGACTTACATTCGGTCTCGTAAGCTTCCTTCAGGTTGACAGAGATGTTATACACCTTCTTACCATCAGTGATAGGAATGAGGATGTTTTCATACATCTGTCCCTGGTTCTCATAAACCATCTTGATGACAGGATATGCCACCTCTGCCAAGTGCTCTGTTCTGCGCTTGAACATGGCCATCGCTGCATCGAATACCTGCTCTGTGAGTGCCTGCTTGCTCTTATCAAGGAACTCTTGCTCAGTGAAAGGAGGCTCCATGGCGAGGGTCTGCAGGATATCCATCTTGCAGTTCTCATAATCGGGTGCACCCACAGCCTTCTCGCAACGCTCCCAAACCATGTTCACGATGTCCATGCCGATGCGCTCACCGATCAGGGCGTGGCGACGCTTGGTGTAGATTACCGTACGCTGCTTGTTCATCACGTCGTCGTATTCCAACAGGTGTTTACGGATACCGAAGTTGTTTTCCTCCACTTTCTTCTGTGCGCGCTCGATGGATTGAGAAATCATCTTGTGCTCCAGCATGTCGCCTTCCTTGTAGCCCAACTTATCCATCACACTGGCGATGCGGTCTGAAGAGAACAGACGCATCAGGTCGTCTTCCAAAGAAACGAAGAAGACGGATGAACCAGGATCACCTTGACGACCAGAACGTCCACGCAACTGGCGGTCCACACGACGAGACTCGTGGCGTTCTGTACCCACAATAGCCAAACCACCTGCCTCACGAACTTCTGGCGTCAGCTTGATATCGGTACCACGACCGGCCATGTTTGTCGCGATGGTTACAGCACCCAGCATGCGCTCTTCCTCGTGTTTTGTGCCATCAGGGTCTTCCACCATGATTTTGCCCAGATGGCTCTGACCAGCCAAAGCCACCACTTCAGCTTCACGCTGGTGCAACTTGGCATTCAGCACGTTATGCTGTATCTTGCGCATGTCGAGCATACGGCTCAGAGTCTCAGAGATTTCAACGGAAGTTGTACCCACCAAAACAGGGCGACCAGCATTACGCAACTTCTCTATCTCAGCAATAACGGCTTTATATTTTTCGCGTTTCGTCTTGTAAACGCGGTCGTTCATGTCGTTACGGGCAATCGGACGGTTGGTTGGGATTACCACCACATCCAACTTATAGATGTCCCAGAACTCACCTGCTTCTGTCTCAGCCGTACCTGTCATACCAGCCAACTTGTGGTACATACGGAAGTAGTTCTGCAAGGTGATGGTGGCAAAGGTTTGTGTGGCAGCTTCCACCTTTACACGTTCCTTAGATTCTACAGCTTGGTGCAGACCATCGCTCCAACGACGACCTTCCATGATACGACCAGTCTGCTCGTCCACAATCTTCACTTGGTCGTTGATCAGCACATAGTCCACATCCTTAGTGAACATGGTGTAAGCCTTGAGCAACTGCAGCAAGGTGTGTACACGCTCTGACTTGATGGAATAGTCGGTCAGCATCTCGTCTTTCTTCTGCAGGCGCTCCTCATCTGTAAGGTCGGTACGTGCTTCCAGTTGTGAAAGCTCTGTGGCGATATCTGGCAAGACGAAGAAGGTAGGATCTGATGTGTAACCACTGATTTCATCGAAACCCTTGTCTGTCAGGTCCACACTCTTCAGCTTTTCATCGATTACGAAGTAAAGAGGTTCTGTCACCTCGTGCATACGACGGTTGTTCTGCTCCATATAGATTTCCTCGGTCTTGAGCATGCCAGCTTTAATGCCCTGCTCACTGAGGAATTTGATCAGTGGCTGGTTCTTTGGCAATGCCTTATGGCTGCGATAGAGGGAGAGGAAACCTGCCTCCACTTCTTTCTGGTCGTCAGAGTAAACCATACGCTTGGCATCTGCCAGATACTTGGTGGCCAGCTCTTTCTGCTTGGCAACCAGCTTCTCCACCATCGGACGGAACTGCTCGAAGAGCTGTTCTACATCGCCACGAGGAATAGGACCAGAGATGATCAGAGGTGTACGTGCATCATCGATCAACACAGAGTCCACCTCATCCACGATGGCATAGTTGTGCTGGCGCTGCACCAAGTCTTGTGGGCGCATGGCCATATTGTCACGCAGGTAGTCGAAACCAAACTCATTGTTGGTACCGAAGGTGATATCTGCCAGATAAGCCTTGCGACGAGCCTCGGAATTAGGCTGATGCTTGTCGATACAATCCACACTTAGTCCGTGGAACATATAGAGCGGTCCCATCCATTCAGAGTCACGCTTGGAGAGGTAGTCATTCACGGTCACTACATGGACACCATTGCCCGTCAAGGCATTCAAGAAGACGGGGAGGGTAGCCACCAAGGTCTTACCTTCACCAGTGGCCATTTCTGCAATCTTACCCTTATGAAGTACCACACCACCGAAGAGCTGCACGTCATAATGCACCATGTTCCAAGTGATTTCACTACCACCAGCCATCCAATGGTTTACGTAGATGGCCTTATCGCCTTCAATACGAACAAAGTCGTGTGAAGCAGCCAAATCGCGATCGAAATCGTTGGCAGTCACCACGGTTTCTTCATTTTCCGTAAAGCGACGAGCCGTTTCTTTTACGATGGCGAAAACCTCTGGTAATACTTCGTCCAAGGCCTTTTCGTAAATCTCCAAAACCTCTTTCTCCAGTTTGTCAATCTGATTGAAGATAGCCTCGCGATCTTCCAGTTCAGTCTGCTCGATGCTGTCTTTCAGTTCTTGAATCTTGGCTTTTTCAGCCTGTGCAGAATTCTGCACTTTTGCCTTCAACTCCTGAGTCTTGGCACGCAAGGCGTCGTTATCCAGTTGCTGAATGGCAGGATATGCTGCTTTAATCTTTTCTACCCATGGAGAAATTTCCTTCATGTCTCGAGAAGATTTATTACCGAAAATCTTACTTAAAAATTCATTAAATCCCATGTTAATATATATGTTTTATATAGTTTACGATTATTACCCTGCAAAGTTACGCAAAAACGAGTGAAATGTAAAAGGAAAACTTGTTTTTCTTTTCTTTTCCGAATGAAAGCAACGTTAGCTAAAACACCGAATCCTTTGCAAGATGTGCTTAAAAATCTAAAGAAAATGCCTCTGAGGCATTCGGAGCACGGATGTGAAGAGCGCCTGCCAAAGTGGGTGCAATGCATTTAGCAGACACAGGAGTGCGTACAATGGTTGGTTTGATTCCTGCGCCCCAAATTATATAAGGTGTTGGCACTTGGGCCTTGTTGACCACTGTGTTTTTCGTCGCGTCTTTTTCATCGACAACGGTCCATCCTGGGAGGATGTCTAAAAGCAAGTCTCCAGATCGCCCTGCATAGAAACCGTTGCGGGTACGCTCCCATGACGGACTACCTGCGCCAACCAACAATTTATTGGCAGTGAAAACTTGCTGTACCCCACTGAATTGTGCCAGAAATTCGGAGGCCTTTTCTTCAATGTCAGAGAGGCTGATCTGCTTTTCCTCAAGGAGTTTGTGATTCAGATAGATTTGCTGGTCGTTATAAGCCTCGATGTATTGCCCTTCGCCATAGGTAGCCATCAGATACACGTTGAGCAGAGCCGCACAACGGTTCAAGTAGAACTCTCCTGATGGAATGCGGTATCTCTTTGGCTCTAAAGCATCTAAGTCGTTATACCCCGTAGAAGAAACGCAGAACAAGATGTTCTGCATACCTACTTTGCGATCTAATAGATTAATGAGTTGTGCGATACTCTGGTCTAAGCGCAAGTAAGCATCTTGGATTTCCAACGCATGGTCGGTACCTGCCTGATGGTTATAGCCCCCTGCATAGTAGGTAAGCGACAGGAAATCAGGTGTAAGGTCGTAACCAATCGGATGGTTGTTCAGCAGTTCCTCTGTCAGCTTGTTGATCTCGTCATTAACCAGCGGGGTAGTGCAGTACAGACGATACAGATTTACCTTGTCTTCACTGGGCGTGTACTTGAATGCTGCTTCTTGGGTATTAGAGAGATAGACATACTGCCCAGGGGTAAGGGTAGGGGTCCACGACTGGTTCTTCAGCGTGTAAGCGGGTGAGCGTTGCTCGTTGTACTGACTAAGCCACGCGGGGAATTCGCTATAGTAGGTGGTACTGCACCATTTCCCCGTGCTTTCATTCAGCCAGAGGGCACAATCTGCCGCATGACCCGCTGAAAGAATGGCAGCATCCCTGAAGGGGGCAATGGCATAAACCAAAGCCTTTCCGCCTGTCTGTATCTTTAATTCGTCTGTAACAGTGGTGGTGAGCATCTGCATGGCAGAACTGCTCTCATTGGTATAATTGCCGATATAGTTGGTATCATCTACGCAATTCTTCACGTTGAGTGTTGATGTGTCCAGCCATTCTCTTCCGATGATGCCATGCACAGAGGGGTTGGTGCCTGTATAGACAGAGGCCATCGCTGAAGCACGGTCGGGCTTATTGAAATCAAACTGTGCCTGAGTGTAGAACCTGCCTTCGCGTAATAGGCGCTTGAAGCCCTGCTCGCCATAGAGTGCTGCGAAATTCTCCAGATAGTCGGAGCGCAACTGGTCTATGGTAAGAGAGACTACCAGTCTGGGCGTTGGTGTCTGCGCTTGCAATCCACTCAACGTCAGCAGCAGGATGTATGTCAGCAGTCCTTTCTTCATGCCTTGCGATAACTCAAGATGATGTTGCTGATAGACCTTACCAACAAAACTGAGGCCAAAGGTAATACTTCTATTGGGAATTTTTGCGGAATCAGTACCCAAAAGATGATAAAGAGCGTTAAAATCACTGCATTTAATACCATATAACGACTTCTTTGCAGCTTTTTCACCTTTTTAAGTATCCAAGGAAGGCAGAGTAAGTGCAACGGATGGAATACGAAAAGCAGGTAGTTGGGACTCACGGCTGGATGCTCTGAGAATGCCACCATAAAGGCGATGATACAGCCAGCTATACCTGCAGCGGCAAAGAGCAGTAAATCCAGTCCCCACAGACTTTTTTGATGCCTGATGCCCCAGATGGTAAGGGCAGCTACTATTATAAATAGCAGCAGAAAAACGCGCAGGGGAGTAAAGGGAGTGGGCGAGGGCCAGTCGCTCTCATCTTGCTCGATGATGGTCTGTGTTTCCGAAATGAGCCCGCTGCTCCTTTGCTGTAAGTCCGCTTTTTGCGCTGTGCTGAAGTATTGTTCCAACAAGAAAGGAATGAACATGGAAGCTCGACGACTGATGGGCTTGTCGGCCTCACTGCCAAGCAGCAGATCGATGCCAAAGCGCGACCATGCCTTTCGTTTGGTATAGTCGTGCACCAATCCACGGTAGGTAAGTCCTTCGATGGGCGTATCCATCTCTTCTTGATAGACAACCTTTCCATTGACAGCCTTCTCTATCATGTCACGCGGACGGGTGGAACAGTTGTCGTAGAAGTAGTTATAGCGATACATCCGGTTCTCTGGCAGGTAGTTATCCTCCAGCAACATGGCCAGTTTCAGCTTCTCTTCTGTGTTGAGGTTCAGCAGTTGCTCATGTACGAAGCGCCCTTGTAATTCGTAATTGTAAACGAAATCGTCGTAATACTGCACCCCCAACTGATAATCCGTCTGTCCCAAAGTGAAGCGCAGGACAAAGTTGGGCGTGTTGAAACTGAAGATGCCGTAATTGAACACATAATCCACCCCTGTTGCCTCATTTTTCACACGGATGGCCGAATGTCCGAAGAGGTTATACACCTCTTGTCCAGGACCGCATGTCAGCAGGCTCACCGTCAGGCTATCCGTCTGTGCTTTCATAGAAAACGCAGCGAGGCAAGTCAGCAATATGATCAGAAATCTTTTCATCAAGGTGCAAAGATATAAAAAAAAGAAGACTTGCGCAAAGCCTCATAATAATGAAGGTATAATAGTGCAAAAAAAACTGACCAACTAACCATCTGACCGGTTTTCTCATGTCTGTCTTTTCCTGAAAAACATCGAATGGATTTTATCTTATCCCAAACAAACGTTGAATTCTTTTCATCCTAACCCTGAAAGAGATGGAATAGTTATCACTAAACCCTGATTAAAGTTGAACCTGCCCTGCAGTAGCTAATTCAACCATTTTCAGGTTTTGCGGTTCAAAGGTACATGCTTAATGAATTAATATATTTGCTTTCAATTACAGTACGTCTATTTTTTTATGAAGAAAACAAAATGAATAGCCAAAAAATGCAGAAGTTTCTGTATATTTGTACTGTTAAGTAAATTGTATGATATCACTGAATATCGTATCAAGCTGCCTTAAATTCATTATTATTATGCCTTTGTATAAAAATTTTGAATATGTTTTGGTAAAATTTATCATAATATAGATAAAATGTTAAAAAATAATTGTATTTTTGTCACAGACTCAGTTAGTTCAATGGAATGAGTAAGTCAATATTTTTATTGTTGGAGGACGTTACAAACACTTATCTTCGACTTTTAAATTATTACAAAGTGGAATAAGTAGTGTGTAGAGCACCTACGTCTTTTTTTTATTAAGTGCTAAATCAGGGTGGCTATAAGCAGAAAGTGTTTTTGTAGATTATTAATTTTATGGGATATATCCAAAATAACTTGATGGATGATGAGAAAATTGTCTATGAGGCAAAACTACATGATATTGTTTATACAGGACCAATTATTTTGGCTATCTTTTCATTTCTGATAGTATTTTCTCTGCTAGATACTGTCTCTCTCATTATTTCGTTTATTATATGGTCTATTGCTGTGGGATGGGCCATCTCTATATATGGTGGTAAACAGTACGTAGTCACGACACATCGTCTGATATTCAAGCGTGGTATAATTAATCGTGATTCTTTCGAGCTACTCCTTCGTAAATGCGAAGGTATTCAAGTTGATCAGTCCATTCTCGGACGTATTCTTGACTATGGTACGGTTAATGTCACAACTGGAGAGGCAACCAACAGCTATAAATATATAAGTCACCCATTAAGATTTAGCACAAAGATTCATGAACAGATTTTTAATTTAAAAGACCTGTAAAATTAGGTGAAGTCGTACAATCAATCAAAATTAATATAATCTTAAATCTAAATTATTATGAAAACAAAATTTCAAAATCAAAAGTTTATCAGAGTGTTGATGATTTTCACTTTCTTAGTAGGCAGTTTTGGCGCTAATGCTCAGGCCCTCTGGGATTGGGATGACTGTGTTGACTGGGTTAAGTATGAGGGAGGAGGAGACTATTTAGCACATTTTGCTCGTTTATTGTATGCAGAGGAGGGCTTTGAATTTAGAGTAACTCAAACTTCTCCTGATATTGTAGTAGCAATAACTTATCAACCAATTACAATGTTTGGTTCACCAACAACTTGTCGGTATAAAATAGTGAGAGGTAATTATCGGGGAGCACCATATTTTAAGGATGTGGAAGTTCTTTATGACCCTCTTTTTAATGGCCCATTTAATTCTTGGAATTCTATTCAACAATATAGTGTGCCCTATAAGATGGGAGATTTTGACATGTTCTATGGAGTAAATGATTTGGATGATTTACCCGTTCATAAGAAAGCCGCCGCAGCACTAATGATAGAGTTTGTTGATTATTATGTTGATTAGTATGTTTTTATGAAACTTTTTTCTAACCATATTGTTTTAGCTGGCATATTTGATATGCCAGCTAAAACAATATGACTCTCAAAGTTATAAAATTGAGGCATCTACAGATGATTTTAGTCCTCTAAAACTTCTGGAAGAATGTCTTACTTTTATGAATTATTGTGATCTGAATAAGATAACTGATATTAAGCATTTTGCTTCCGACAGGCATAGAAATGGTGGTTTAAAATCGGTTATAGACTAACTAATAATTAAAAAGATGAGAGATAAAACATTTGATGGCTATAATAATGCTGAAGAAATTTTATTTAAATCAACATTGAGTGAAGAACAGACAATTGACTTCATCAAGAACAAAATTTCTGTTCCTTATGATTATGCAGATAATACATCCAATGACAAAGAATTAGAATATACAAAACGTCGTCTGTTTTTTTGTGAATATAGTATTCATTGTGATATTGTAAAGGTTGATAATAAGTATCGATTAAAAATATACTATACTAAACAGAATCTCGAATGGGCATTTGGGTTGTTTGGGCTACTTGCACTTTTCTTGATGTATAAATCAAATTTGGCAAAAGGTATGGACGATATAACAAGTGTTTTAGTCCTTTTAGGAGGTTTGCTATTTGTCCTTTGGATTGTTAATGGATTTGTTGAAGCAAATCCTTCACAAGAATTATATGATGCCTGTAAGTCTATGAAAAAGGAACTGGAGGCAACTATTAAATTAGAATTAGAACCATAAATAATAATAATCCATGGCTGCTTTTTTTATCCCTTTTATGTTTTCTTTATGCATTCTGTACTTAGGTCTTCGTTTTATTAAAGACATTTACAAAAGCATTAATTACCTACTAGCTATAGAATCCTCAAGAAGAAAGGATGTCCCTTTATTATTGGTTTCTTATCTTATTATAGGTGCCTTTCTTATTGTATTTGGAGCAGTGTTTTACTATCAGGTATGTGCAGCTACAATAGAAGATCTATTAAAGCCACGTTACCCTGTAGAAGAACCAATTCTATATGGCATAGCAACAATTATTACTTCTCTGATTTTTACCGGAGGTGTTTTTACAATGATGTCTATTTTTGAGAATGAGAAGGAGTCGTTAATTAAATTCTTCCTGATATCATCAGTTGTTATATTTGTTGTTTATCTTGTATTAAGAGGAATGATGGTCTTGCCTTGATTTTTATGCTATATTTCCCTAGAAATAATCATTCTTAATTTGCTATATGACTAGATTTGAGCTAGACTTATTCCTGGGCTACCCATAGATGACATCATAATTAATCCAAAACTATTTCAATTGATCCTGATCAATTTGGAGATGTTGGTTTCAAACTATAATTGGCTATTATTAGAATTAAAACCAAAATTTTTGATTCATGAGAACGTTTATATATTTCTTGACTATTATATCTATCGGCATCATATATTTTGGTCTTCGTCTTATTAAAGACATATACAAAAGTATTAACATTTTGTTGGCGAAAAAAGACTCTGAGAAGAATAGTCTTTCCATACAAAAGATTGGTTATTATATAACAGGAGCTTTTCTTGTTATAATTGGAGCCATGTTCTACTTTAAGATTTGGGTAAATGTAATGAATCGCGATGTAAAAGAATCAATCATTAGTGGCATAACAATGATTATGACTTCTCTTATTTTTACAGGAGGGATGGCTACTATTGAGTCAATGTTAGTAGGTGAAAAAGAAACGATTATTAAAAAAATGCTGATAGGATCAGTCGTTATACTTGTAGCTTATCTTGTACTAAAAGGACTCATGATATTGCCTTGATTATATAAAAATTAAGATTTTGTAAAATTACAATACAGATTTGTTGTATGACTGGATTTGAATTGACTTTAATTATTGTTGTTTCTGGAGCTCTAATAGGCTTCTTCTTTTCTAAAAAAGGACATGAGAAAGAAGGAGCCATAGAAGGTGCAAAAACATCTTGTGGATGTATATTAGCTTTTATTCTTTTGTTAATCGGAGCAATTATCTTGTTTGCAATAATGGCAAGCGGTGCTATCTGATTTATTTATAATTATTTTTAGGTAATATGAATTGTAAAAAGAATTATATTCGTGAATTGTGGATAATAATGACTTTGGCTTTAACTGTGGTTGTGTTAGCCTGTCAGAGTGGTAATAGACATGTCTCCTCTCAGGAGTTAGTTGTTATGTCTCTGACGGATTCGGTGTATGGTGGTAATGAGTATAACAACTACTACATGGCCTCTTTTACTATTGATGTACCTATAAGTGGACCTAAGGCATTGGTTAATTCTCTATTAGTGGTTGTCAATAGAGAATTATATAATGCATGTGAGGGTTGTGCCCATTTTGATGATAATGTTGTTGCATTTAGTAAGAAGGAAATGTTTTCTGATGATGCAGAGTTTTTACTAAACCACTACATGGAGAAATATAAGTCTATAATAAAAGATAGCCTTTGGAGAGAATATGGTTTCTATTTGAAAATGGAAGCACAAACAGAAACTTTTGTGACTTATGGCTTGGAATATGATTATTGTGGGGCATCTTGTGGATCAGAAAAGCACTATTATACTTTCAATAAACATGACGGACATTTGATAAGTGAAATAATAAATCACAATAATCTTATTCGTTTTTTTGAGGATTTCCCTGAATACAATAGTATAGGAGCAGATCCTTGGTCAGGAACTTCAGGGTGGAAGTTCTATCCTGAGGATGAGTTTGATAATTCATGCTTTGGATTATTAGATGACCACTTCTCGCTTGTAATCGCTGGTTATGGTAATCACTTTTTACTCATAGATTTCCCTTATAGCAAGATTATTACTTACCTTTCATCCGATGTGCAAAAACTAGTGGAACTAAAATGTAAAAAAGATATTCAGTAGTGATGAAGGATATTGATGGCAATCAAATCTCCTTATATTTCAGAAGGCTCCTATTAGAAGACAATCAAGACCGGGTACTTGCGCCTTTATCGGCAAGGGTGTCGTTTATTCCCGATTCATCCTTTGCCATTTGAAATTAGATTCTCGCAGAAATTGGATTTTGACGGGAATAAGTGGGGGTAACAAACACCTATTTGCTCCGCATCTTCTTTATACCCCACTTTAGCTCCACTAAAAAATACTCCACTTACACCCATTAGATACCCCATTCTTCTATATAGAAACGGAGCAGAAATGGTCTTGGTATGGACATTGTAAGGATCCCTTACATATTTTAACAAATAAAAGTGCAGTAAATGGGTACAAAACGGCATTCCCATAATAGAAAAGGGTTCGATTTATGACATTTTGAATAATTTAACGGCAAGAAAGGGAAAAACTTTTTGATAGGTGGCGAAAAAGTTGCATCTTTGCACTCATGTTTTTATCTAATAAGAAAATGAAGGTAAGATTCAGACAAATATTATGGCTACTTTTGCTGGTAATATTTTCTGATGCATTGAGCGCACAGAACAACACCAATTCTCCTTACACCCGTTACGGATATGGAGCGTTGGCCGATCCTATCTCGTCGAACAGCAGGGCGATGGGTGGCATGGGCATCGGACTGAGAGACCGTTTGCACGTGAACATCTCCAATCCTGCCAGCTATACGGCGATGGATTCCCTGACTTTCCTCTTCGATGGAGGAGTGACGTTGCAGAATACGAATTTCAGTGACGGAACGTATAAGCTGAATGCAAAGAATACCAGCATGAATTACTTTGCCATGCTGTTCAGATTGAATAAGAAAGCTGCCATGAGTTTGGGATTAACTCCCTTCTCATTTGTGGGATACAATCTAAGACAAACTTACGATGATGCCACGTCAGCTGACAATTATAGTTCTTTGAATTTCTATGGAGACGGCGGATTGCACCAACTTTATGGCGGTATAGCGATTAATTTTATCAAAAATCTGTCGATTGGTGCAAATTTTTCGTATATTTGGGGCGACATTACACATAGAGCGGTTCAGGCATTCCCAAGGAACCCTTCGGCATTGGGTGTGACAAACGTTGAAAATGTGGATGTTCGTAGCTTCAAGTTCGACTTTGGAATGCAGTATGTGCATCGCATCAACAGCAGGAATACACTGGTGATAGGTGCTGTATACACTCCAAAGCAGAAGTTGAGCAACGATGCTTCTCTGACCACGTCACTTGGTGTGTCGGGGGCTTATACAGAAGTAGCGACCGTGACGGATACGATAGTGACTTGCGAGATTCCTAATTCTTATGGCTTAGGTTTTTCGTATGTTTACGACCAAAGGTGGACCGTAGGTATGGACGTCCTCTATCAGCAGTGGAGTAAGGTCAAGTTCATGAATGGAAAAGACCTCTTCTGCGATAGGATGAAGGTTTCAGTAGGTGCAGAATACATGCCAGCACTCTACGGAAACAATTTCCTGAAGCTTGTGAAATATAGGGCTGGAGCTTATTACTCCTTGCCTTATTACAAGTTGGATGGAAAACGAGCTGCCAGGGAATATGGCGTGAGCCTCGGCTTTGGACTGCCAGTGCCACGTTCCAATTGCATCATCAATATCTCTGGACAGTATGCCCATTTACAAGGCATAGGCGCCTCCAGACTGGATGAGAATATTCTCCAAGTGACCGTGGGACTGACGTTCAACGAGACTTGGTTCTTCAAACGGAGAATTAACTAATGAGAGTGTATAAACCATACATATTTTGAGAGAAATAATAATAACAATAACTTAAAAATGAATACAATGAAAATGAGAAATCTTTTACTCGGTTTGCTCCTTACTGCAGGGGTGACCAGTGCTTTCGCACAGAGCGATCAGTGCAACACCAACAGTAGCATCGCACGCGCTGCTGCTAATTCTGGCAACTATCAGGACGCTTATGAACCAAACATGACCGTGCTGAGAGACTGCCCTACGCTGAGATATTATCATTACACTGACGGTATCAAGATCTTGAAGGCTTTCTTGGCTGACAAGAACTCTGCCGATTATGATAAGTATTTCAAGGAGCTGATGGATCTGCGTGATGCTCAGATGAAGTATGCACCTGAGTTCGCTACTCGTCAGCGTGGTGTGCCTTCACCTGCACGTCTGCTGGCTGAAAAGGCTGGTGACTACCTGGAGTTCGCTAAGAACCCAGATGTGAAGCAGGCTTATCAGTGGTACAAGGAGTCTGTAGAGTCTGAGAAGACCAACTCTCGTGCAACTGCCATCTTGTCTTATGTGCAGATGTCTAAGGAATTGGTTAAGGCCGACAGAAACTTTGCTGACACTTTCTTCGCTGACTATCTGGCTGCTACCAAGCTGGCTGAAGAGGCTGCCAATAATGCTGCCGATGAGGATGCAAAGAAGAACTGGGATGCTGTGAAGGAGAACCTCGTAGCTGAGTTCATCAACAGTGGTGTGGCTGACTGCGAGTCTTTGCAGAACATCTATGGTCCACGTGTAGAGGATAACAAGAACAACCGTGACTTCTTGGTAAACACCATCTCTATCCTGAGTATGATGGGTTGCCGCGAGAGCCAGGTTTACACTGACGCTTCTTTCTACATGTATCAGATCGAGCCAACTGCTGAGGCAGCTGTAGGTGTGGCTTACCGTTACTATAAGAATGGTGACTACGATGAGGCTGTGAAGTATTTCGACGAGGCTATCGGTATGGAAGATGACGACGCTAAGAAGGCTGAAATGGCTTACGCTGCTGCTGCTGCTCTGCTGAATGGCAAGAAGTTGGCTCAGGCTCGTAACTATTGCAACCGTGCCATCAACTTCAAGAGCGACTTTGGTCAGCCTTACATCCTGATTGCTATGGCTTATGCTCAGAGCCCTAACTGGACTGATGATGGCGCTATGAACCGTCTGACTTACTCTCTGTGCATCGATAAGTTGCAGCGCGCAATCGCTGTTGACCCAAGCTGCGAGGAGCAGGCACGTCAGCTCATCCGTCAGTACTCAGGCTATCTGCCATCTTCTGAAGACCTGTTCATGCAGGGCGTGAAGTCTGGCGACCGTGTTACTATCGGCGGTTGGATCGGTGAGTCAACAACTGTACGTACAAGATAATTATGATTAAATCGGCTAAAGTCGTTTTAAATAGAATTTCCAGCATAACCATTGCATTCTGTGCAGTGGTTATGCTTCTTTTATTTACCTCTTGCTCCCATCAGAGCAAAGTGTTTGGCGAAGCTGTCACGGAAAGGGATTCGTTGCCAGTGCTTGCCACCTATGATGTCAATACCTTAATCTCTGATTCCGGACTTATCCGCTATAGGATTGAAGCAGATGAGTGGCTGGTTTATGACAGGAAGAATCCTTCTTACTGGGCTTTTGAGAAAGGGGTCTATCTGGAGAAATTCGATGAGGATTTCGTGGTAGATGCAGATATCAAGGCCGACACTGCCTATTATTATGATAAGGATAGATTGTGGGAGCTGAGGGGCGACGTGGCCATTAAGAACCTCAAGGGTGAGCGATTCAATACAGAATTGCTTTTCTGGGATGAAAAGACTCAGAAGGTTTATTCTGACAAGTTTATCCGCATAGAACAAGAAGACAAGATAGTGACTGGTGAGGGCTTTGAGTCCAATCAGCAGATGACCGACTATACCATCTTTAAGCCAGGTGGAGTGTTTTATATCAATGAAGAAATGCAAGCCGACAGTACGGCTGTAGATAGCTTGACAACCGACACGTTAGAATAAAGATAATTATGACTCAAATCATCATATATCTGCTTATCGCGATGGCTCTTTCCGCCTTTTTCTCAGGCATGGAGATCGCATTCGTGTCAGTTGACAAGTTACGTTTCGAAATGGATAAGAAACCAGGAATCATTTCTTCCATTCTTTCCTATTTCTTCCATCACTCCAACAACTTCATTTCCACCATGTTGGTGGGTAATAACATCGTGCTGGTAGTCTATGGTATGCTCATGGCGCAGATTATTGAGACGCAATGGTTGGCAGGTATTCCGATGAATCAATTCGCCTTGTTGCTGATAGAGACGGTTATTTCCACCTTAATTATATTAGTAGTGGGAGAATTTCTGCCCAAGACCTTGTTTAAGATCAACCCCAACCTGATG
This sequence comes from Bacteroidaceae bacterium, assembly GCA_017650045.1. Taxonomy (GTDB): domain Bacteria; phylum Bacteroidota; class Bacteroidia; order Bacteroidales; family Bacteroidaceae; genus Bacteroides. Next base: position 33,164 of record JAGCFP010000052.1, read on the forward strand.
ATGAAGATCTTTGCCATTCCACTTTATCTGTTCTATATCATCTTATATCCTATTTCTAAGTTTTCTTCCGGACTTTCCTATATCTTCCTTCGCCTGTTTGGCATGGATGTCAATAAGGATGTGTCTGACAAGGCTTTCGGACGTGTGGATCTCGACTATTTCGTGACGTCGAGTATAGAAAATGCTGAGAATGAGGACGAATTGGATACCGAAGTGAAGATCTTCCATAATGCGATGGATTTCTCCTCTGTGAAAATCAGGGATTGCATCGTACCTCGTACAGAGATCGTGGCGGTTGATGTCTCCGATCCAATGAGTAAGTTGATGAATGAGTTCATAGAGTCGGGCATTTCCAAGGTTATTGTATATGATGGAAATATAGATAATATTGTGGGATACATCCATTCCTCAGAGATGTTCCGCAACCCTACGGATTGGCATAAGAGCATTAAGAAGATCCCTATCGTGCCAGAAACCATGTCGGCTCATAAGCTGATGTCTATCTTCATGCAGGAGAAGAAGTCCATTGCTGTGGTGGTGGATGAATTTGGTGGTACGTCAGGTATCGTTTCTCTGGAAGATCTTGTGGAGGAAATCTTTGGCGACATAGAAGATGAGCATGACAATACTTCTTACATCTGCAAGCAAGTGGGAGAAAATGAATACCTGCTTTCCGGACGCATGGAGATAGAGAAAGTCAATGAGACATTGGATCTGGATTTACCAGAATCAGACGATTACCTCACGGTCGCAGGATTGATACTGGATGTCTATCAGAGTTTCCCTAAGCTGCATGATATAGTAACCGTAGGCAAATATGAGTTCAAAATGATAAAAATGACAGCCACAAAGATTGAAATCGTACGTTTAAAAGTGAATGAAAATGCAGAATAAGCAAATTTTTCGTAAATTATTAGAGGTTTATTGACATTTTTTGTACCTTTGTGCGCTAATTTTGAGAAATAAGAATAAAACTATAATAGAAAATGGCAGCATTACAATCAATTAGGTCCAAAGGACCCCTGTTGGTGGCCACTATTGGCCTTGGCTTGTTCGCCTTTATTGCAGGTGACGCCTGGAAAGTGATAGCTCCACATCAGACTCAGAATGTGGGGGAAGTAAATGGTGAGTCAATTACAGCGCAAGAATACCAGCAATTGGTAGAGGAGTACACTGATGCAGTGAAATTTGCTCAGGGACTGAATGCGCTTACAGAAGATCAGACCGATGCCGTGAAGGATCAGGTTTGGAATACGTTTGTGAACAATAAGTTGTTAGAGAAGGAAGCCGATAAGTTGGGCTTGGAAGTTACCGATGAGGAAGTACAGGATATCATCAATACTGGTACTTATTCTTTGTTGACCAATACGCCGTTCATCAATCAGCAGACTGGTCTGTTTGACAAGGACATGTTGAACATGTTCCTGGTACAGTATTCTCAGATGAATGCCCAGACCGATGCTACGACGGCTAACTACTATCAGCAGGTTTACAACTACTGGAAGTTTGTGGAGAAGAACATCCGTCAGAACCGTCTGGCTGAGAAATATCAGGCACTGATTAGCAAGTCTTTGTTCTCTAATCCTGTAGAGGCACAGGCCACTTATGATGCCCGTATCAATGAGACCGACATGCTGATGGCTGCTATTCCTTATTCTTCCATTAGTGATGATGACGTGACCGTTACAGATGCTGATATTCAGGCTGCTTACAATGAGAGGAAAGAGCAGTTCCGCCAGTTGGCAGAGACCCGTAACCTGCGCTATATCGATGTTCAGGTAGTGGCTAGCGATGAAGACAGAGCCGCTCTCCAGAGAGAGATGATGGAATATACGGAGCAGTTGGGTGGTGATGTAGAAGATTATACTTCTTTCATTCGTTCTACGGATTCTGAAGTACCTTATGTGGATTTGTTCTATACGACCAATGCATTGCCTTCTGACGTAGTGGCACGCTTAGACTCTGTGGCTCTGGGTGAGGCTTATGGTCCTTACTACAATGCTTCTGACAATTCACTGACTTCATTCAAGAAGTTGGCTGTATCTGCTGAGCCAGATTCTATCCAGTTCCGTCAGATTCAGGTAACCGCTACTACCAAGCAGCGTATGACTGAATTAGCTGACAGTATCTTCAATGCACTGAAGGGTGGTGCCAACTTTGAAGAGATCGCACAGAAGTATGGTCAGACAGGTGAAACCACTTGGATCAGTTCTGCCAATTATGAAGGTGCCCAGATCGACAATGATAACTTGAAGTACATCAAGGCCATCGTTTCTCAGCCAAAGAACCAGTTGGTAAATCTGGCTTTGAACCAGGCAAACATCATTCTGGAAGTGACCGACCGTAAGGCTGTAGATACCAAGTATAAGGTTGCCGTTGTGAAGCGCCCCATCGAATTCAGCAAGGATACCTATACCAAGGCATATAACGACTTCAGTCAGTTCGTAGCTACCAACAATACGTTGGATAAGATGGTTGCCAATGCTGAGGATGCTGGTTACCGCCTTTATTCTGCTAATGATGTGTACAACTACGATCATAACATCGGTGGCATCAAGGGTACCAGAGAGGCTTTGAAGTGGGCCTTCGGTGCTAAGGGTGGTGAAGCTTCTGGCCTCTATGAGTGTGGAGAGAGCGATCACCTGATGATGGTGGCGGTTTCTGGCATCATTAAGAAAGGTTATCGTCCATTGGCATTGTTGTCTGATGACCTTCGTCAGGAAGTGCTTCGCGACAAGAAGGCTGAGAAGATCATGGCTGATATCAAGGCTGCTGGTGCAACTACCATCGACCAGATCAAGAATATGGCCAATGCTGTGAACGACTCTGTGAAGCATGTCACATTCTCTGCACCTGCATACATCACTGCACTCCGTTCAACAGAACCTATCGTTAGCGCGTTTGCAGCTGCTAGTCAGCAAGGTCAGGTAAGTGCTCCTCTGAAGGGTCAGAGCGGTATCATCGTTCTTCAGCCTTATGCAACGAACAAGATCAATGATACTTTCGATGCTGCTACTGAAGAGTCAAGAACAGTGAATACCAACGCCAATGTGGTAAGTTCACAGTTTGTAACCGACTTGTATATGAAGGCTAAGGTAACGGACAATCGTTATCTGTACTTCTAAACCATATGACCAAACGAAAGGGCCGTCCGAAGGCAAAGTCGGACGGCCTTTTTTGTCAAACCCGTTATTATCAAACTAAACATGGAACTTCAGTCGAAAGAACCACTGTTGGGAAAGACCTTAGAGGAATTGCAGGGTATTGTAAAACTACTCGACATGCCTGCTTTTACTGCCAAGCAGATTGCTTCTTGGCTTTATGGCAAGCGCGTACGTTCCATCGATGAAATGACCAACTTATCCCTGAAGAACCGTCAGTTGCTCAGTGCATCTTATGAGGTTGGCGCTTCAGATCCCGTGGATGCCATGCGTTCTGTAGATGGAACGGTGAAGTATCTCTACGGAGCAGGAAAGGCACACTTCGTGGAAACGGTGTATATTCCTGATGAGGATAGGGCAACCATCTGCGTATCATCCCAAGTTGGCTGTAAAATGAACTGTAAGTTCTGTATGACAGGCAAGCAAGGTTTCAAGGCAAACCTCAGTGCTGCGCAGATTATCAACCAGATTAACTCCCTGCCAGAGTATGACACCCTTACCAATGTGGTGATGATGGGTATGGGGGAGCCACTCGACAATGTGGATGAGGTTCTGAAAGCCCTGGAGATTATGACTGCCCCTTGGGGATATGCCTGGAGTCCGAAGCGCATCACGCTCTCATCAGTAGGTTTGGCAAAGGGACTTAAACGATTCTTAGAGGAGTCTGAATGCCATCTGGCCATAAGTCTGCATTCGCCTATCCCTCAACAACGAAGGGAACTGATGCCTGCAGAAAAGGCATTCTCTATCAGAGAGGTGGTGAAGGTATTGCGCGACTATGATTTCAGTAAGCAGCGTCGTCTTTCTTTTGAATATATCCTTTTCAAGGGCGTCAATGACTCAGAGCTTTATGCCAAGGAATTACTGAAACTGCTCCGCGGACTCGACTGCCGCATTAATCTGATACGATTCCATGCCATCCCTGGCGTTGATTTGGAAGGTACGGCGATGGAAGACATTGTCAAGTTCCGTGACTATCTCACCTCTCACGGCTTGTTCTCCACCATTAGGGCTTCAAGGGGAGAGGATATCTTTGCTGCCTGCGGAATGCTCTCCACAGCTAAGCAAGAGGGATTTAACGAAGATTTAACATAGAAACATTTGGGCTTCGCATCAATTCTTTGTAGATTTGTTGCACATTATTAATAATATAAGGAATTATGAAACGATATCTCTATTATTTCAGTATAATGATGCTTGTGCTGCTTGCTGTTACGGCATGTTCCAGAAGCGGTAGGCCAAGAAGGGGAGGTGTGAGCATCCTGACCCCTACATCCAGTGGTAGTGCCTATGAGATGTTGGTTGTCGTCGATGACGATCTTTGGGAGCGTCCTGCTGGTCGTGCCCTTTTCGACGTACTCGATTCTGACGTGCCAGGTCTTCCACAGCCAGAGCGCTCTTTCCGCATCATGCATACCGCCCCACGTAATTATGATGCCACCATGAAGTTGGTGCGTAATATTGTGGTAGTAGATATCAAAAACACCTATACTCAGGGAAAGTTCAGGTATTCCAAGGATATGTATGCCTATCCACAGGCCATCCTGAATATTCAGGCTCCTGATGAGGATACCTTTGAAGAGTTTGTCAAAGCCAACAAGCAAGTCATCCTCGACCTCTTCAACCATGCTGAGATGAACCGTCAGATAGATGTGCTGCGTTATGAACACAGTGACTATATTTCCACCCAGGTAAAGAGCATGTTTGATTGTGATGTGTGGGTATCTGGCGAACTTCGTTCTACCAAGCAGGGACAGGATTTCTTCTGGGCGGGTACCAATACGGCCACCAACGACCGTAACTATGTGATTTATTCCTATCCTTATAAAGACACACGTACGTTTACTAAGGAGTTCTTCGTTAACAAGCGCGACTCTGTGATGAAAGAAAACATCCCTGGTGCTAAGGAAAACAGCTACATGGCTACCGATTCACTGATGACCAATGTCACCGCTTACAACCTCAATGGTGAATACATCTTCGAGGCTCGTGGCTTGTGGCGCATGAAGGGTGACTTCATGGGAGGTCCTTATGTGTCTCAGGCTCGTGTGGATCAGGCCAACCAACGTGTGATTGTGGAAGAGATATTTGTATATGCACCCGATAAGAACAAACGTAACTTGGTCAAGGGCATGGAGGCTTCACTTTATACCTTGCGCTTGCCTAACAGCAAGAACGAGACTGGGGAGATTCCTATTGGGATGGAAGATTCTGCTTCAGAATAAGTAAATATTCAACTTACATGGAAGATCGTAAAATCAGAGTAGCTATTACTCAAGGAGATATAAATGGTGTGGGTTATGAGGTTATCTTGAAAACCTTCGATAACCCCACGATGTTGGAACTCTGTACCCCTGTGATTTATGGGTCGCCCAAGGTGGCTGCCTATCATCGCAAGTCGTTGGAGCTATCCACTAATTTCACCATCGTCAATTCTGCTGCAGATGCAGTAGAAGATAGACTGAATATCGTCAGTTGTACCGAGGATGAAGTCAAAGTTGATTTCGCCAAGGCCGATGCAGAAGCTGGTAAAGCTGCCGCAGATGCCTTGCAGAAGGTTGTAGAAGAGTATCACGACTATCTGGTGGATGTGCTGGTTACTGCTCCTGTGAATCACCAGATCCTTTCTTCAGAGCTGTTCCCTTTCAAGACTCAGCATGCCTACTTGGAACAAGCCATCGGAGAGGGTGCTCGCTCATTGGCTATCTATGTGAAAGATCATTTCCGCATAGCCTCAGTAACCTCCAATATCCCGTTGCGTGACGTCCCTGCAGCACTTACTCAGGAATTGTTGCAAGAACGTTTGGAAGCCTTTGCGGCTTCACTGACCACTGACTTTGGCATCGATGCTCCACGCATTGCTGTGCTTTCCCTCAATCCGCGCAATACAGCTACTAACAGCTTCGGTTCAGAGGAAGAAAACTGCATTATCCCTGTGGTCACAGAGATGTCGCACAACGGCATGCTTTGCTTCGGCCCTTATGCTGTAGATGAGTTTATGGGGAAGGAAGAGTATATACACTATGATGGTGTCTTAGCCATGTATCATGATCAGGCACTGGCAGTCTTTAATACGCTTTCTCAGGAAGAGGGCGTGGTTTATACCGCTGGCCTCCCATTGATACGTACAGCGCCTGCTTATAGCGTCAAGTATGATGTGGTAGGAAAAGGAGTGATGGATGAGAACTCTTTCCGTCAGGCCATTTATCTGGCACTGGATATCTTCCGCCAGCGTGAACGTGAACGTGAAGCCCACGCCAATCCGTTGCGTAAGCAGTATTATGACAAGCGTGACGACAGCGATAAGCTGAAACAGATGGATACCAATCCTGAGGATGAATTATAAACCAAACTATGATCAGGCCTGAAATTATACAACAAGTCAAACAGCATTTCGGCATCATTGGCAACAATGAGGCACTGTTGCATGGCATTGATGCCGCGTTGCAAGTAGCCTCTACCGATGCTTCGGTACTGATTACGGGAGAGAGTGGTGTAGGAAAGGAAAGTTTCCCTAAGATCATCCACGCCTATAGCCCCCGTAAGCATGAAAGCTACATTGCCGTGAACTGTGGAGCCATTCCAGAAGGAACGATTGACTCTGAGCTTTTCGGGCACGTCAAAGGTGCTTTCACAGGTGCCATTGATGAGCGTAAAGGTTATTTTGGTGAGGCCAATGGTGGCACCATTTTCCTTGATGAGGTGGGTGAGCTTCCGCTTTCCACCCAAGCCCGTCTTCTGCGTGTGCTGGAGAGCGGAGAATACATTAAGGTGGGATCTTCTAAGGTTGAGAAGACCAATGTACGTATTGTGGCAGCTACCAATCTGAACATGACACAAGCCATTGCTGATGGGCGTTTCCGCAAGGACCTGTTCTATCGTCTCAGCGTGGTGCCTATCATGCTTCCTCCACTTCGTGAGCGTGGTAATGATGTGTTACTGCTCTTCCGCAAGTTTGCGGCCGACTTTGCGGAGAAATACCGTATGCCAGCGATTCGTCTGACAGAAGATGGCAAGCAGTCGGTAATGGCTTATTCGTGGCCAGGAAATATACGTGAGCTGAAGAATGTGGTAGAGCGCATCTCTATCTTGGAAGAGAATCGCGATGTAGATGCAGAGATGTTGCGTCGCTACCTTAAGGAACAGTCGCGTGGACCTCAGCTTCCCGTATTGCTTGGAGCAGGGGAGAAGAACTTCGAGAATGAGCGCGAGTTCTTGGTGCAGGCACTCTTGGGTATGCGCCAGGAGATACAAGACCTGAAGAAGCAGTTGGAAGACTTGCAGCAGAAACAGCAGTTGCTCATGCAGCAACCGGTGTCCGACCAACCTTCTATGACATTGATACATCCTTCACAGTCTGTGGGTGTCACTTCACCACAGATTGCCACTTATTATAAGCCTGCTACTGTGAAGGCGGTGGATGACGATGATGACATTCAAGATACTGAGGTACTGGAAGAAGAAAATCTCTCTCTCTCAGATGCCCTGAAAGAAAAGATTATAAAAGCCCTGGAGAAGCACCACGGAAGGCGTAAGAACGCAGCTGCTGAACTGGGCATATCAGAACGAACCCTATATAGAAAAATCAAAGATTATGGATTGGATAAAGGCAACAATAAGAACAACGCTGCTCTGTAGTCTGCTGTTTTTGGTGGTTTCTTGCACCGTGTCTGGTTTTGGTTTGTCACCCATCAGTTCCATCGACTATAACCGCGTGAAGACCATCCAGATTGACGACTTTGCCAATCGTGCCGAGTACGTCTATGGTCCGCTTGCTACCACTTTCAATGACAAGATGAAAGACCTCTTTATCCAGCAGACACGTCTTCAACTGGTCAATACTGGGGGCGACTTGATAATTGATGGAGAAATAACGGGTTACAACCAGTACAATGAGGCGATAGATGCCAGTGGTTATTCTTCCAAGGTGAAGTTGACGCTCACGGTGAGTGTGAATTATCAGAATACCACCAATGAGGAGGAAAACTTTGCTAATCGCACGTTTACAGCCTTCCAGACCTATGACTCTTCACGCTTGCTTACCGATGTACAGGATGAGCTGATTGCCATCCTTGTGAAAGATATTGCAGAACAGATTTATAACTCTACCGTGGCCAACTGGTAATGATGACGAATACGGACATACTGGAACTGACGAAGCATCCTGAACGCCTCAATGGTGAGACGCTTTATGAGCTTCGTACCCTTATTCCTCGCTATCCCTATTTCCAAACTCTGCGCCTGCTTTATTTGCAGAACCTCTATCTGTTGCACGATGCCAGTTTTGGTGCAGAACTTCGCAAGGCCATTCCTTATATAACTGATCGGGAGCAATTGTTCCGTCTGATTGAAGGAGAGTCTCCTGTGATTGCCCCCCAGCATGTGGTGGAAGCAGAGGTAGAAGAAACCGTGCAGCCAGTAGAAGACCGTACGCTGGTCTTGATAAACCACTTCCTGCAAACCCTTCCAGCCGACGAGAAGGTTACCCCTTTGCAGCAGTTGGATTATTCTACCGACTATGCTGCCTATATGTTGGCAGAAGAAACTCCGCAAGAATCCCAGCCTTCCATGTCATTGGAAGTATCAAATACACCTGCCGAAGATGCATCTCCTGCATCTGTTCCAGAGGATTTGGACGACAGCTATTTTACTGAAACCTTGGCAAAAATCTATATTCGTCAGCAAAGATATGAGAAGGCACTTGAAATAATTAGGAAATTAAATTTGAAATATCCAAAAAAAAGTGCTTACTTTGCAGACCAAATACGGTTCTTAGAGAAACTGATTATTAACGATAAATCAAATAAGTAATAAAATGTATTTGCTTTTAGTAATTTTAATGTTGATTGCATCTATTTTGATGTGTGGCATTGTATTGATTCAAAATTCCAAAGGTGGTGGCCTGGCATCAGGTTTTTCTTCTTCAAACGCCATCATGGGTGTTCGTAAGACCACCGATTTCTTAGAGAAGGCAACTTGGACTTTGGCTGGCACTATGGTAGTGTGCAGCATCCTCTCAGCTTATGCACTGACTTATGGTGGTGGCTCTGGAAATGATGCCATCATGCAGCAGGCTGTAGAGCAGCAGAGCACCAACCCTTATAACATGCCAGTTGGAACCACTGCACCAGCTGAGGCAACTACTCCTGCCACTCCTGCAGATGCAGCTACTCCAGCCGAGTAATTCAAGGCACTGACATTAGGAGAGAGATAGAGTGGGGCATACCTGTGAGTATGTCCCACTTTTTTGATGTATATGTGTTTTATTCGCAAAATGGCAAATATACATATTGTTAGTTGAGAATAATGAGATAAATGGCTAATTATTAGTCTGTTTCAGAATAATAATTACCTTAGCACTGCAAAAATAGTCGAATGGTTCGATAATATTTGCATTAAAAAAGTTATCTGGCAAAGAAAAAATCTACATCCAATCAGCTTTGAATGTAGATAATAAGGATAAGAAGAGTCAGGAAACCTTTTCATTGAAGAACTCGGGGGACTTCTTCAGAAAAATTGTGATTGTGGATGGAAATACAAAGCAATGGACTGATCCGGATGGCATAATGTATGTCGGAGTCATTCCCTTCCTGCTCGAAGATGCTGGACTTGGTTTCTAAAAAATTACCAAAAGTCAGATTGAATCTCAGAAACACAAGGAGTTAGCGCAAAAAAGTCCAGTATTATAGTGGGTATTATTGAAGCATTTTTACGATAATACTGGACATTTCCGCGATAATTGCCTGCATTTTGGTGATCATACTTGATGTATGGCCTATTGATATGTTATCTCTCTGCTCAGTCAACGGTAGGACTTAGCTCAGTCATCGTTAGGATTTAGCTAAGTCAAGGTTAGGACTTAACTCAGTCATCAGTGTGACTGAGCATGAAGGTATTAATACTAATTCATGAAGGTATTAATACTAATTCATGAAGGTATTAATACTAATTATTGAAAGATCCCTAATCTTTAAGCGAAAAATGCAAAAAACACCTCACACCTCACCTTTTTCGAATTAGCGAATAATTTACATACATTCTTAAGGGTGAGGTGTCATTTCAACACCTCACCACTCCTCACCCTTATTACTATGTAAAGACCTTCAAGAAGGTGAGGTGTGGTGAGGAGTGCTTTTAACACCTCACCTCTACATTGCATTGATATTCAGCATTTTAAATGCCAAAGGTGAGGTGTGAGGTGTTTTTGCGAAAATTCTTCAGAGGATTTTCTTGGAGAGAATTTAAAAATAGACTTCACACTTCACGCTGATTATAAAAGTGTATGTTCTGTATGGCATTCCTTAAGCAAATCCGAAGTAGAGACTTCACAAGACTTCACACAGACTTCACATGTAAAAGGTGTGAACTCTGTTTATAAAGCTTTTTTGTGATATCAACGTAAAATAGCTGATGATTCTTATGGTATCCTATCGAAGAGAGTGTGAAGTCTGCGTGAAGTCTTGTGAAGTCTCTTTAGGGCAGAATTGTCTATAATAATCTAATATCCAGCCTTTTGTAGAATGACTGTGAAGTCTTGAGCCTAAAAATAATTTTCCTTATAAAAAACTACAAATGCTTAAATTGGGAAGACTCTTATTAATTAGTGACGTATTTTTAAAATAATAATGTGCTTTTCTTGGAAAAAGGCTTGAATTCCTTGGAGAAAGGTTTGATTATATTGTAGAATAATTGTATATTTGTAGCAATATAATGGCAAATTATTACTCCTAACTATTTTATACACAGAGTATTAAGAAAGTCGGTAAAATAGAGAAATATGCCTAAATTATGCCCTATGTTCCCGTCATTTCAGGCTTAAAATTCGACCATTTTCGACGTTCCAAAACGCCATTTTGGGGAAATTTTGCTAAACACTTTTTAACAGTGAGTTTACACTTTTTAAGGCAACTTTGCGCCGATTGTTCATGCTCCGTAACCTCAAAATGTTGAGTGATGACACACACATTTTTCTTCCCTCCTTTTGTTCTTCATGGGTATGTTCCATGATTGAAGAAAGGGAAAGAAAAAAGATGGGCTTGATGACGGGGTTGTTCATCTCGAAGTCAAAACTGGATTTGGTTCTTATGTATTGAAATCAGATAGATTGATGTAGTCAACAAGGTTAATCTTTGAAAAGAAAAGAAAGTTTGACACAGCTTTTGAAGGAAAAGCCGAAGAAAATTTGTACCTTTGCAGACAGATAAATCGGAATTTATGGAGATAAAAAACAGACCCAACCCCAATGAGGCCTTCCCGAATCCTAAGATTCCAAGCCTCTGCTTCATCAAGAACGTGGTGAAGAACCCGCGTATCATCATCGGCGACTATACCTACTACGATGATGTGGATGGTGCTGACCAGTTCGAGAAGCATGTCACTCATTTCTACGACTTCATAGGTGAC
>JAGCFP010000053.1 GCA_017650045.1 Bacteroidaceae bacterium
AAGTCTTTCTTTTCAGAATCCAAAACTTTGCCACTTTATTTTAATTAAGGAAGCCTCCAAGAAATTTGGCTATCTGAAAGAAATGTTCTACATTTGCTAAAATAAAAATTAGAATACTATGAAGAAAACACTACTTTTAGCAGGTATAGCCGCGTTTCTGCTGACTGCCTGTGGAGAATCAAAATCTGAGAACAAAGAGCCTGCCATCACCAAGAGCGGACTGAATCCTGAGAATTTCATCGCCGACAAAGACGGTAAGCAGACGAATCTCTATACCCTGACCAACCAGAACGGCATGGAGGTGACCATCACCAACTTTGGTGGACGCATCGTATCAGTTATGGTGCCCGACCGCCAAGGGACGGAGCGTGACGTGGTGCTGGCCTTTGACAACATACAGGACTACATGACGCAGAGCAGCGACTTCGGAGCTACCATCGGTCGCTATGCCAACCGCATCGGCAACGCCCAGTTCCCTCTGGACGGTGAAACCATTCAGCTGATAGCCAACAACGGTCCGCACTGTCTGCATGGCGGTCCGCAGGGCTGGCAATACAAGGTGTTTGACGCTGAACAAAAGAACAGCTCTACCCTCACCCTATCGCTTACCTCACCCGATGGCGACATGAACTTCCCTGGCACCGTGAGCGTGGAGGTGACCTTCAAGTTGACCAACGATAATGCCATTGACATCAACTACTATGCCACCACCGACAAGAAGACGGTGATCAACATGACCAACCACTCTTACTTCAACCTGAGTGGCGACCCCAACAATACCACCATGGACCACGTGCTCTACGTGAATGCCAACCAGATGACTCCGATAGACGAGACAGTGGGTGTGACGGGTGAAGTGGTAAAGGTGGATGGTACACCGTTCGACTTCCGCACCCCACATGCCATCAGTGAGGAGATAGGCAAGGACAATGAACAGATAAAGTTTGCCAACGGCATAGACCATAACTTTGTTCTGAACACTGCAGGGAACGTGAATGCATTGGCAGCGTCTCTATACTGCCCCGAGACGGGCATCAAGCTCGAGGTCTTCACCAATGAGCCAGGCATACAGGTTTATACAGGCAACTTCCTGAATGGTCGTCAGACGGGTAAGAAGGGCATCGCCTACAAGCGCCGTGCAGCCACCTGTCTGGAAACACAGAAGTTCCCCAACACACCGAATCATCCGGAGTGGCCAAGTGCTTTCTTAGAGCCAGGACAGACGTATCACAGCGAGTGTATCTACAAGTTTAGTGTTGAATAAAATTCATAATCAGAGATGAATAGTATCAGTCAAGCCATTGCACAATCGGGATTCCATTCCATAGATTTCATTATCCTGATTATCTACCTTATTATCTTGGTAAGCCTCGGCCTATTCCTGAGCCGTAAGAAAGACGGAAAGGAACGCAGTGCCAACGATTACTTCCTGGCTGGCAACACCCTGACGTGGTGGGCGGTGGGTGCCTCACTCATCGCTGCCAACATCTCGGCAGAGCAGTTCATCGGCATGTCGGGCACAGGCTACCGCGACGGTATCGCCATTGCTGCCTATGAAGTAATGGCCGCCATCACGCTGGTGGTAATCGGCAAGTTCCTGCTGCCAGTGATGCTGAACCAGAAGATCATGACCATCCCACAGTTCCTGCGTGAGCGCTACAACGACGGTGTGGGACTGGCTTTCTCCATCCTGTGGCTGTTTCTCTACATCTTCGTAAACCTTACCTCGGTGGCATGGCTGGGAGCATTGGCCATAGAGCAGATACTGGGCTTGCAAGGCGTGGCGGTAAGCATCGGAGGCATGGAAATCTCCATGCGTATGATCATCATTCTGGGACTGTATGTGGTGGCAGGTATCTACAGCATCTATGGTGGTCTTTCTTCCGTGGCATGGACCGATGTGCTGCAAGTGACATTCCTGGTAGGTGGCGGTCTGATTACGGCTTACTTCGCCCTCGTTGCTGCAGCCGATGGAGGTAGTTTCATCGATGGCTTCCAGAAGGTCTATACTTATTTGACAACTGGTCCTCATGAGACCGACGTTCACTTCCATCTGGTGATACAGCAGAGCCACAATGCCAGTGCCTTTGCCAATGTTCCGGGTATCGCTGCCGTGGTAGGTGGCGTGTGGCTGACCAACTTAGGTTATTGGGGTTTCAACCAGTACATCATCCAGAAGGGACTAGCTGCCAAGAGCGTGAACGAAGCCAAGAAGGGTCTGATCTTCGCTGGCTTCCTCAAGATATTGATTCCATTCATCGTGGTGCTGCCAGGTATCTGTGCTTACTACATGCATGAGAATGCTTCCCTAATGACTGGCTTACAAGGACAGATTAATGTGGCCGACGATGCTTATCCTTGGCTGATCCGCAACTTCACTCCTACGGGTATCAAGGGTCTCTCTTTTGCCGCTCTGACGGCTGCGGTGATTTCATCACTGGCCAGCATGTTCAACTCCACCTCTACCCTCTTCACGATGGATATCTACAAGAAGTATATCAACCGTGGTGCTGGTGATAGGCAGTTGGTAAATGTTGGCCGACTGGTGGCACTCTGCTCACTGATTATCGCCCTGATTGCTGTGAAGCCGTTGCTGGGCGGACTGGATCAGGCTTTCCAATACATTCAGGAGTATTCAGGTTTCATCTATCCAGGCATCATCATCGTGTTCGGTTTAGGTTTGCTATGGAAGCGTGCCTCATCCTTGGCTGCCGTATGGACGGCCATCCTCACCATTCCGATGGGAGTGCTGTTCAAGGTGCTGCTACCCAATGTAGCGTTCCAGTTCCGTGCAGGCTACATCTTCATCCTGCTCTTTGTGTTCTTTGTGGTGATGACCTATATGGATAAGAAGTATGTGAAGTGTGAGCTCCCAAGCGAGAAAGACCAGCACCAGATGCTCTACTGGGCACATATGCTGGGATTTGCAGGTGTAGTGATGATCATTGCTGCCCTGATAGTGACCGTCGGCGGACAGTTGGCTCCTGAGAACAAGACGTTCTTCTACCTGAACGACATCGGTTTCCAAGCCTTCTATTTCTTCGGAGTGCTGACTGGTTCATCAGCCATCTGGCTCTACTCCAATTCGAAAGATACCGTACGTGACCCGAAGGCACTGCCGATAGACCTGCAGTTGTTCTCTACGACACGTGGCTATACTTATGGTACCATTGGCATAGGGGTAATCACTATCTTGCTTTATGTATTGCTGTGGTAAGGTTTTAATTTTTAAAGGATTAAGGGGATTTATTAAATTAAATCCTACGGATCTTAGATTATAGTTGTTATGCTTGAAGAACTGAAAGATAAAGTTTGCGAGGCCAATCTGGAGTTGGTAAAGCACGGACTGGTCATCTTCACTTGGGGCAATGTTTCTGCCATCGACCGTGAGACGGGATTGGTAGTCATCAAGCCAAGCGGTGTGAGTTACGAACACATGAAACCATCGGATATGGTAGTAGTGGATCTTGAGGGCAAGGTGGTGGAAGGAATGCTTCGACCCTCATCGGACACACCTACACATGTGGTGCTCTATCGTGCCTTCCCCAGCATCGGAGGGGTGGTGCATACCCACTCCACTTATGCCACCGCCTGGGCTCAGGCTGGTCTGGATATTCCAAATATCGGCACCACCCATGCCGACTACTTCCATCATGACATTCCTTGCACCCTCGACATGACAGAGGCAGAAGTAAAGGGTGATTATGAGTGGGAAACGGGTAATGTGATCGTGAAGCGTTTCGAGGGCATGAACCCCAACGATACCCCTGGGGTACTGGTGAAGAACCACGGTCCCTTCACCTGGGGCAAGGATGCCGCTGAAGCGGTGCATAATGCCGTGGTGCTGGAGCAAGTGGCTAAGATGGCGTTCATAGCCAAGAGCGTGAACCCACAGCTTACCATGAATCCGCTGCTGATAGAGAAACACTACTCCAGAAAGCACGGTCCAGGAGCATATTACGGACAAACTAAGAAATAATTGATAATTAACTTTTAAATACTAATTCTATGATAAAAGCATTCGAAAATTTTGAAATTTGGTGGGTAACTGGAGCACAGTTGCTCTACGGGGGTGAAACCGTGAAGATAGTTGACAGACATTCTCAGGAGATGGTCGACGGACTGAACGAAAAGGGCATCATCCCTATCAAGGTCATATATAAAGGCACTGCAAACAGCGAGAAGGAAGTGACCGAAGTGATGAGGGCTGCCAACAACGAGAAAAAGTGTGTGGGCGTGATCACTTGGATGCATACCTTCTCTCCTGCCAAGATGTGGATTCACGGTCTGCAATTATTGAAGAAACCGCTGCTGCACTTCCATACTCAATACAATGCAGAGATTCCATGGGATACGATGGATATGGACTTTATGAATCTGAATCAGAGTGCTCATGGTGATCGTGAATTTGGCCATATCTGCGCCCGTATGCGAAAGGCTCGCAAGGTGGTTAGTGGCTATTGGAAGGACGAACGTCCACAACAGCAGATCGCCGTTTGGGCGCGTGTAGCTGCTGCTTGGGCTGATGCTCACGATATGCGTATCTTGCGTTTTGGCGACCAAATGAACAATGTGGCAGTAACCGATGGCGACAAGGTGGAAGCAGAGATACGTCTGGGTTACCATATTGATTATTATCCTGTGAGTGCACTGATTGACTACTATATGAAGGTAACAGATGCCGAGGCTGATGAATTGGTAGAGGAATACAAGAAGCTCTATACCATCAAGATTGACGAGAGTGGTGAGGAGATCTATTGGCAAAAAGTACGTAATGCCGCCAAACAGGAAATCGCTATCCGTCGTGTACTGCAGGATGAGGGTGCCAAGGGCTTCACTACCAACTTTGACGATCTGGGTGAAGTAGATATAAACGATCCTAACTTTATTGGTTTCGATCAAATCCCTGGTCTGGCATCACAACGTCTGATGGCTGAAGGTTATGGCTTTGGCGCAGAGGGCGACTGGAAATCGGCTGCACTTTATCGCACCGTTTGGTTCATGACACAAGGTCTCCCTAATGGATGTTCGTTCTTGGAGGACTATACCCTGAACTTTGACGGCGAGAAATCCAGCATCTTACAGTCGCACATGTTGGAAATATGTCCACTTATCGCAGCTGATAAACCTCGTTTGGAGGTTCACTTCCTTGGTATCGGCATCCGTAAAGGATATACCGCACGTTTGGTGTTCAACTCTAAGGTTGGCAAGGGCATCACTGCCACGATCGTGGATATGGGCAACCGTTTCCGCCTCATCGTGAATGACGTGGAATGCATCAAGCCAAAACCACTTCCTAAGTTGCCTGTGGCCAATGCTCTATGGATTCCAATGCCTAACTTCGAGATTGGTACTTCCACTTGGATCCTGGCTGGTGGCACTCACCACAGTTGCTTCTCTTACGACATCACACCAGAATATTGGATTGACTATGCAGAGATGGCAGAGATCGAGATGTTGCGTATTGATAAGGACACCACCTACGGCAGCTTCCGTCATCAGCTTCAATATAATGAAGTGTACTATATGCTGAATAAGGCACTGAAATAAAAAAGGATTACTATGACACTAGACGACAGATATGTAATCGGACTCGATTACGGCAGTGATTCGGCACGTGCCTTAGTTGTAAACGCCTATACGGGCGAGACACTTGCCACCAGTGTGAAATACTATCCGCGCTGGGTGAAAGGACTGTATTGCATCCCTTCCAAAAATCAGTATCGCCAGCATCCGCTGGACTACTTGGAGGTATTGGAAGCAACCATCAAGGAGGCATTGGCTCAATGTGCTCCAGATGTAGCTCAGAAGGTAGTTGGCCTCGCTTTCGATACCACTGGCAGTACGCCTTGCTTTACAGACGAGACAGGTACTCCCCTCGCCATGCTCCCAGAGTTTGCAGAGAATCCCAATGCGATGTTCGTACTATGGAAAGACCATACGGCAGTAAAGGAAGCCGCAGAAATCAACGAACTGTGTAAGCGTTGGCATACCGACTATACGGCTTATGAAGGTGGTATCTACAGCTCTGAATGGTATTGGGCGAAAGCCCTCCATGTGCTCCGTGAAGATGAAGCAGTAAGGGCCAAGGCTTTTAGCATCGTGGAACATTGTGAATGGCTCCCTGCCATTCTCACAGGAGTAAAAAAGAGTAGCGACATCGTTCGCAGCCGTTGCGCCTGTGGCCATAAGACCATGTGGCATCCTCAATGGGGTGGACTGCCAGAGGAGGAGTTCTTAACCACCCTCTCTCCGTTGCTGAAAGGTTTCCGCGATCGTCTCTTCACACATACTGAGACAGCCGACAAGCCAGTAGGACACCTCACCGAAGAGTGGGCTGAGCGTCTGGGATTGTCTACAAAGGTGGTAGTATCCGGAGGTGCCTTCGATTGCCACATGGGTGCCGTAGGTGCCAATATCACACCACATACCTTTGTGAGAGTCATCGGAACTTCTACTTGCGATATCATGGTATCCAGCTATGAAGAGATTGGCGGAAAGCAGATTCAGGGTATCTGCGGACAGGTAGATGGTTCTGTAATTCCTGGTATGGTGGGCTTGGAAGCTGGTCAATCTGGATTCGGAGATATCTATGCATGGTTCCGTCGGCTCCTGGCATATCCTCTGGAAAAGATTATAGCAAACACAGGACTGATCGATGCCGAAACCAAGGACTTGCTTATCAAAGAGACATTAGACGGTATCTTCCCTACCCTCAAGGCAGAAGCCGAGAAGTTACCTATCGGAGAGGGTGGCATCATCGCTACCGACTGGATGAACGGTCGCCGTACGCCAAATGCCAACCAACGATTGACGGGTAGCATCAGCGGACTGACGCTTGGCAGTGATGCCCCTCGCATCTATCGGGCGTTAGTAGAAGCCACCGCCTTTGGCTCTAAAGCCATTGTTGACTGTTTCCTCAGTCAGGGCATAAAAATAGATCAGGTCATCGGTATAGGTGGTATTGCTATGAAGGATAAGTTTGTGATGCAAACCCTTAGCGATGTCTTAGGCATGCCAATCAAGGTTTGTCGTGAATATCAGGCCTGTGCTTTGGGAGCAGCCATGTTTGCCGCTACCGCTGCTGGAATATATAATAAGGTGGAAGATGCACAGAAGGCTATGAACTCTGGTTTTGCCGTTGAGTATCAGCCTAATCCTGAACATACTGCCAAGTATGCTGAATTATACAAAGAGTATCAGAAACTTGGGGCTTTCACTGAAGCCAATGTTTAAAATGTTCCTAAAACTAATAGCGATGAAAACAAAAACGATAATTACAACGCTCTGCTTGGTGGCAACGATGAGTCTATATGCTCAACGTACAGCTACGATCAGTCTTTCTTCCGAAGGAACGCAAGTAATTCCGAAAGAAATCTACGGTCAGTTTGCAGAGCATCTGGGCAGTTGCATCTATGGCGGACTTTGGGTAGGTGAAGGTTCTTCCATCCCCAACATCAACGGCTACCGCACCGATGTGTTCAATGCCCTAAAGGAGTTGAAAGTACCCGTACTTCGTTGGCCAGGTGGCTGTTTTGCCGATGAATACCACTGGATGGATGGTATCGGTCCCCGTGAGAACCGTCCCAAGATGGTGAACAACAACTGGGGTGGTACCATTGAAGACAACAGCTTTGGTACCCATGAGTTCCTCAACCTCTGTGAGATGTTGGGCGCAGAGCCTTACATCAGTGGCAATGTAGGCAGCGGTACGGTGGAAGAGTTGGCTAAGTGGGTGGAATACATGACCAGTGAAGGAGACTCTCCGATGGCTCGTCTCCGTCGTCAAAACGGTCGCGATCATGCTTGGAAAGTGAAGTACCTGGGTGTGGGCAATGAAAGTTGGGGATGTGGTGGTAACATGCGTCCCGAATTCTACAGCGACCTTTATCGCCGTTACTCCACCTACTGCCGCAACTACGATGGCAATGTGCTCTTCAAGGTGGCCAGCGGTGCCAGCGACTATGACTACAACTGGACGGATGTACTGATGCAGCAAGTTGGCACACGCATGAACGGCCTCTCACTGCACTACTACACTGTAGCAGGATGGAGTGGCAGCAAAGGCAAAGCCACCAGTTTTACCGATGATGACTACTTCTTCACTCTGGGCAAATGCCGTGAGATTGAAGATGTCATCAAGCGCCATTGCCAGATTATGGACCAGTACGACCGCCAGAAACGCGTTGCCTTGATGCTTGACGAATGGGGTACTTGGTGGGATGTAGAAGAAGGCACTAATCCCGGACACTTGTTCCAGCAGAACACGCTCCGTGATGCCTTTGTGGCTTCCCTCACGTTCGATATCTTCCATAAATACACCGACCGTCTGAAGATGGCCAACATCGCCCAGATCGTGAACGTACTGCAGAGTATGATCCTCACCAAGGGCGACCAGATGGTGCTTACGCCTACCTACTACGTGTTCAAGATGTACAATGTGCATCAGGATGCCACCTATCTGCCTCTGCAGATTATAAGCGACCAGGTACCGGTTCGCGGTGATCGCACAGTGCCTATGCTTAGCGCCACAGCTTCACAGAAAGACGGTAAGACGCATATCTCTCTGAGCAATGTGGATCCTAGTCAGAAGCAGACCGTGACCATCAGCCTTGGTAATCTGAAAGCCAGTCGTGTAAGCGGTGAGATGCTGACCTCTGCCAATCTTACGGATTACAATGATTTCGGTAAGGCCGAAGTGGTTCATCCACAGGCATTCAACGGTGCAAAGCTGCAAAATGGGAAGCTCATTGTAGAGATGCCAGCCAAGAGCATCGTCACCTTGGAACTGCAATAAAGCGTCTGAAATTATTCTCTGAAAGATAGGAAAGAATTTTTATTTGCCGTATCTTTGTGGCACTGAAACAAAAAAAGGTCATCATGAACGATAACAAACTTATGAATCGTGCAGCCGACAATATCCGTCTGTTGGCTGTTTCGATGGTTGAAAAGGCAAAGTCAGGACATCCTGGTGGCGCCATGGGCGGAGCAGATTTCATCAATGTACTGTTTTCTGAGTATATGGTTTTCGATCCAGAGAATCCATACTGGGACGGACGCGACCGTTTCTTCCTGGATCCTGGACACATGTCACCCATGCTCTATGCACAGCTACATCTCTTCGATTTATACACGATGGATCAACTGAAGAGCTTCCGCCAGTGGTATAGCCCTACCACGGGACATCCTGAGCGCGACTTGAAACATGGTATTGAGAACACATCTGGACCGCTGGGACAGGGACACACTTATGCTGTGGGTGCTGCCATGGCCGCAAAGTTCCTCAAGGCCCGTTTTGGCGATGTGATGAACCAAACCATCTATGCCTACATCTCTGATGGTGGCATTCAGGAGGAAATCTCTCAAGGTGCTGGTCGTGTGGCTGGTACGTTGGGACTCGACAACCTCATCATGTTCTATGATGCCAATGACATTCAGCTCTCTACCACGGTAGCTGAGGTCACTACTGAAGATACAGCCAAAAAATATGAAGCTTGGGGATGGAAAGTCATTTCCATCGATGGCAACGACCCTACTCAAATCCGTCAGGCACTCGATGAAGCGAAGGCAGAAAAGGAACACCCTACCCTCATTATCGGTCATACCGTTATGGGTAAAGGAGCCCGTCGTGCCGATGGTACCAGCTATGAGAATTGCACCGCTACCCATGGTGCTCCACTTGGTGGAAATGCCTACATCAATACCGTGAAAAATCTGGGTGGCGATGTAGAAAATCCTTTCGTTGTTTGGCCAGAAGTCAAGAAGCTTTATGACGATCGTAAGGCAGAACTGAAGCAGATTCTGAAAGAGCGTTATGCCGCTCGTGAGGCTTGGGAAAAGGCAGAGCCAGAGAAAGCCGCTCTGCTGAAAGAATATTTCTCAGGCAAGGCTCCAAAGGTAGATTGGAGTGTGATTAAGCAAAAGCCTAATCAGCCTACCCGTAATGCTTCAGCTACCGTGCTTGCCGCTTTGGCACAGCAGGTTGGTAATATGGTTGTTGCCAGTGCCGACCTCAGTAATTCAGATAAGAGTGAGGGGTTCCTCAAGCAGACCCATGCCTTTAAGAAGGGCGACTTTACAGGCGCATTCTTCCAAGCTGGTGTCAGTGAGTTGACCATGGCTTGTGTGTGTATCGGTATGGCACTTCACGGTGGTATCTTGCCAGCATGTGCCACCTTCTTCGTGTTCTCAGACTACATGAAGCCTGCCCTCCGCATGGCAGCGCTGATGGAGATTCCTATCATCTTCTTCTGGAGCCACGATGCCTTCCGTGTAGGCGAAGATGGTCCTACCCACCAACCCATCGAACAGGAAGCACAACTTCGTCTCTTGGAGAAGGTGAAGAACCACAGCAATCGCAATTCAATGTTGGTACTCCGTCCTGCCGATGTGGAAGAAACCACACAGGCATGGAAGCTTGCCATCGAGAATACCTATGGCCCTACAGGCCTTATCTTCTCTCGTCAGAATATTGATAATCTGCCTGAAGGCAATGACTATACACAGGTGGCTCGTGGCGGTTATATCGTTGCAGGAAGTGATGACAATCCTGATGTCATCCTCATCGCTTCAGGATCCGAGGTTTCAACCTTAGTAGCAGGAGCGAAGTTGCTGCGTGAAGACGGCATCCGTGTACGCATCGTTTCCGTTCCTTCAGAAGGACTTTTCCGCAACCAGTCTCCTGGCTATCAGATCAAGGTACTGCCTTTCCGCAAGAAGAAGTTTGCCCTCACCGCAGGTCTTTCCTTCGCTATGCGCGGCTTGGTAGGTCCTTACGGAAAGATTTGGGGTCTGGATATGTTCGGCTTCTCTGCGCCTTACAAAGTACTGGATGAGAAGTTGGGCTTCACTGCTGAGAATGTGTACAAGCAAGTTAAAGCAATGTTTAAATAATATGGAAATAAAGACTATCGGACTTTGTTCAGATCATGCAGGCTTTGCCCTGAAGGAATACGTTAAATCATGGCTTTCTGCACGTGGTTGGGGATTTATAGACTTTGGAACGTTCAGTGCACAAAGTTGCGATTATCCCGACTATGCCCATCCTATGGCCATCGCCATTGAGAAGGGGGAGGTCTATCCTGGCATTGCCATCTGCGGTACAGGTAATGGCATCGCCATGACACTCAACAAGCATCAGGGCATCCGTGCAGCACTCTGTTGGAAACCAGAGATTTGCGAACTGGCCCGTAAGCACAACGATGCCAATGTACTGGTACTCCCTGGTCGTCATCTTACCAATGTAGAGGCCGATGCCATCTTGGAGGTGTTCTTTACTGCCGAGTTTGAAGGCGGAAGACATGAGCGCCGCATCAACAAGATACCTGTGAGTGAAGGTTAGAGTTTACGGCTTAGAACTTAGAGTTTAGAGCTTAGAGTATAAAGTTTATAGCTTAGAGTTTAGAGTCTAGAGCTTAGAGTCTAGAGTTTAGAGTCTAGAGTTTAGAGGTAATATAGAAGAAGGATGATTCTCGCGAATCATCCTTCTTTCTTGTAGGAACGATCGGGCTCGAACCGATGACCTCTTCAATGTGACTGAAGCGCTCTAAACCAACTGAGCTACGCTCCTATCTTTGTTTGCGGATGCAAAATTACAAGGTTTTATTTATTCTGCAAACTTTCCAAAGCATTTTTTCCTAATTATTTTGCTGCGGTACCCCATCACGGAAGAATTGTTCTTCCTTGATACGACGCAATCGCCGCTCTGCCCGTTGCTTCAAAGACGCATAGCGCTCAGGCCTGCTGACGGTCTCCAACTCTTTCAGAAACTGTTCATAATACCGCTGTTCATTCCGTTCATCTCTCAGTGCCCCATACAGATATGCCAATTGACAGATGTTGGTCAGGTTCTTCTGATAATCCAGTGATCGCTTATAACTTTCTATCGCATCGCGGTACTTGAACTTAGCCACCTCGTTCATCGCCTTCATGTCATAGACAGAATACATCAATGACGTATCGGGCAAGAGTAAGTCAATGGCTGTTTCCGCATGCTTGATACCGTCCTCATACTCTCCCACGATGTCACACACCATACTCAGTTCCGCATAGATGTAGCCATTAGGAATGATACTGCGTTCACGCGCCTCATCCAACAGTTCGAAAGCTTCCTTCCGCCGACCTATACGTGCATTGGCCACCCCCGCATAATAAAGAGAGGTGGCATCACGGAAGCCGGCTTCTCTCAACTTTCGGTATTCCTCTATCTCCTCATCAAATTGTCGTAATTCATGTAGGATATAAGCCCTCAAATTATTCACGGTCAGGTTGGTAGAATCCACATTGTAATACAAATCCAGATAGTAAAGCGCCATCTCGTTCATCCCCACCTGATTGTAAATACGCGCCAAACTCTGCACATTGCCATAGTCCTCTATGTCGCGCTCAGCTATCAGTTCCCGATACGCGATGGTAGAGTCCACATCCCCCATACGCTCATAGCAACGAGCCACCAGTACCAGGTCTTCATCGATCGTATCCTTCCGAAGCAGATCATTGCATAAATCGATACTTTTACGATAGTACCCACGTGAGTAATAACACTTTGCCAATGCCCTTTGCAACGTATCACTCACATGCCACTGCATGGCACGTTCATAGAGTTCCTGCGCCCGTTTCGTACGGTTCTTTTCCTGATACGCATCCGCCAGTCGGAGCATCAGTTGCCAGTTGGTCGAATCGGCAGCCAGACTGTCTTGCATCAAAGCCAGTGGGGTCTTACCTGGCATCCTCCCCTTCTCTTGCGCCATCAGTGGCCAGAGCATCAAGGAGGTCAGTAATATCCATAGGGAGATTTTCTTCATCTTGTGGTTTATTAAACATACTAAATTGCAAAATTGCAAAAAACACATGAAACTATCATGCTGCGATAATGATTATTAACAAAAAACATCGTACCTTTGCGTCCAAATCATCAATTTATACAACTATGGAAGAAAACAGACAGACTTCAAGGATCAGACGCATGGAAGCCATACTTGACTTAGTAATATACACGACTAAGGAGATGGAAAATTCAGAGAAGACATTAAGTAAAATCTATGATATATATTCAGATTGGGATGAAGTCGAGCGTGAGATGGCTGTTTTGGAAGAATATTACCACAGCAAGACGTGGCAAAGAGACTTTGCTGCTGATGAAGCCGGGCGACTACCGAAGGACCTCAAGCGCGGGGTACTCTCGGAAGATGGTATCTGGGATGCTATCAATGATTTCAAGGAGATGAAGGAGCATATCTTCAGACACTATCCTAAACCAGCTACGGATACAACTTCTTCATAAAAATGCGGAAAAAAGTTAACAGACTCACGTTTTTCAAATAAATATCGTATCTTCGCAACGTAAAACTATACGCGTATGAACTTAATTAAGATTAGAAACATTCTGAACATGGTCTTCATGATTCTGGCCATTGCTGCCGTTGTCATTTACTTTGTATCAGATTTTCAGACGTTTATGTATGTGGCTTGCATCGCCATATTTGTAAAGGTTGTGGAGTTTATCATTCGCTTCCTGTTCTGAAAAAAGCTAGTGTTCACGGCATCATGAAGAGATTATTCACGGTGATTTTGTTGCTGGCTCTCGTCAGCACCTCTACGCTTTTTGCCCAGCGCCGACTGAATACCACTTCCAATATGGATCAGTTTGGTAATCAGATGGACCCGAGCCGCCAGCTCAACTCGCTGAACAATGACAGCGTAGAGATAGAGAGTTTGGCGCCTAAACTCTACATGTGGCACGTCGATGAGACGTTGGGAAACGTCCAGCGCATCCCCGTGGATACCATCGCACTGAACTATCAGAATCTGAATCACCTCACCGAAGGCATCAACGGACATTACAACCATCTGGGAAACTTGGGCTCTCCCCGACTCTCCCGCCTGTTCCGTGAGCGCGACTATCATCCGGATACGCAGCTCTTTCTGCAGCCTTATGCGGGTTTCTTCTTCAAGCGACCCAGTGAGATGAATTTCACCAACAGTAATATCCCTTATACCAACCTTACTTATAATAAGGCTGGCGATAAGGTCATCGGTGAGGACCGTTTCAAGGCTTACTTCTCTGCCAATGTGAACAAGCGCATGGCTTTCGGGTTCAACTTTGATTACCTCTACGGTCGTGGCTATTACGCCAATCAAGGGACAGCCTACTTCAACGGAGGCATCTTCGCCAGTTACCGCGGAAACAGATACGACCTTCATGCCACGTACAACAACTTCTACCTGAAGGAGAATGAGAACGGAGGAATCACCAACGATGAGTATATCCGTCACCCTGAAAACATGGCAGAAGGCAAGAAGGAGTATGAGAGCAACAATATTCCTGTGAATATGGAAAGCTCTGCCAACCGTAATCATAATGCCACCGTCTTCCTCACTCACCGTTATAAGATCGGTTTTGAGCGACGCATCATTCGTCCGAAGGAGGGTGAAGAGGGAACGACCATCATTCAAGATACGCCACGCACTCCTCGTCGGGCGGGTCGTGCTGCTGCAGAAGAAGTGAAGGCACCTGCCGATAGCCTCACCACTGAATTGCCTACCGATAGTCTGGCTTTACCTGAGATGCAGCTACCTACCGATAGTCTGGAAGTGGCAGAGACTGAGAAGGCCGAAGAACCTACAATAGAGGCGCCAGCTCCATCCAACGTGCCCATGGATACCATCTATGAGTATGTGCCTGTGACCAGCTTTATCCATACCTTGAAGTTAGAGCGTTCCCGCCATACGTTCCACTCGCAGGATGAGAGCAGAATCCCTTATGAACAAAGCTACTTCGACCCCACATTCTCCGACGACAGGTCAGTGGCTTTCAGTGTGAAGAACGTGCTGGGCGTGGCCCTGCTTGAAGGGTTCAACAAATATGCCAAAGCCGGACTCACCGCGTATATCTCTCATAAGATGGACCGCTATACGCTGATGAATCCAGACACCACGCTCCATAACATGACCTACAAAGAGCAGGAAGTCTTCGTGGGTGGTGAACTTGCCAAACGTGCCGGACAAACATTGCATTACAATATCAATGGAGAGGTAGGTATCATGGAACAAGCCACCGGACAGTTCCGCTTCAATGCCAATACCGACCTTAACGTGCCGTTTATGCGCGATACGCTTCGCGTCTATGCCCGTGCCCGTGTCACCAATACCGTGGCTACCTTCTTCATGCGCCATTATCACAGCAACCATTTCATGTGGGACAATGACGAGATGGATAAGGAATTCCGCGTACGCTTCGAAGCAGAGATCGATAATCCTGGAACAGGGACCAACCTGCGTGCTGGTGTGGAGACAGTAAAGAACTATACCTATTTCAATGCTTCCGCCCTACCTACACAGTTCGGTGAGAACATCAAGGTGGTGGATGCCACCCTCACCCAGAACTTCCGTCTGGGCATCTTGCATCTGGACAATGAGATCACCTGGCAGAAGAGCAGCGATCAGACGGTGCTCCCGTTGCCTACGTTCAATTTCTACCATAACCTCTACATCCTCACTCAGATTGCTAAGAAGGTACTCACCTTGCAGTTTGGTGCCGATGTACGCATCTTCTCGAAGTACAATGCCCCTGTCTATACGCCAGCGATTCAACAGTACAACCTGCAAAATGAGGAGAACGCCGTTGCCATCGGTGCCTACCCCATCGTGAACGTCTATGCCAACTTCCAGCTGAAGCGCACCCGCTTCTTCATCATGATGCATCACATCAATGCAGGGAAGGGCAACAAGAACTTCTTCCTGACGCCCCACTACCCCATCAATCAGAATATCCTGAAGTTTGGTCTGTCCTGGAATTTCTACGATTAATCCTATGAAGCAGATCGGACGCATATTTCTACTTGTATTATTGGGTGCCTGCCTTGTCTACATCTGGTACTCCCGTCGACCTAAGGCGCCTGAATACCATCCACGCGACTATGCAGAGATTGCACAGGAAGGCATCTTGCGGGCTACGATGGAGTATGGAGCCATTGATATGCACGCCAAGGGTGACACCGTGGCAGGCTTCTATTATGAAATGATTGAGGCTTTCGCACGTGATCACGGCATTCAGGTAGCTATCAGTCCCGAGATGAGTCTGGAAAAGCGCATGGAAGGCATCGATAGCGGTCGGTTCGATATCGTGGCACATGGCATACCTACCACCAGTGAGCTGAAGGATACCTTGTTGCTCACCACCCCCATCCTTTTGAACCGTCTGATCTTGGTACAACGCCGTCCCATCACTTTAGGAGATACCCTGAAGTACATTGACAGTCAGTTGGATCTGGCAGGCAAGACCGTCCATTCAGCATCAGGCCCCTCGGTCCTTATGCGTCTGAAGCATCTCAGCGATGAGATTGGCGATACCATCCTCGTGGAAGAGGAAACACTTTACGGTAATGAGCAACTCATTTCGATGGTGGCCCATGGAGATATCGACTATGTGGTATGTGAGGAGAACATTGCCACCATCGCAGCCGACAGCCTCCCTCAGATTGACATTCACCTCCCCATCGGCTTTACCCAGTTCTATAGTTGGGGACTGAATAAGAAATCCCCTGCCCTCCTAGACACCATCAATGTCTGGCTAGATACCTATCTGAAAAGCAGGGAATACCGTAACCTTAAACGCCGCTATAACCTTTAAACCCTATCCCCTAAGAACTTAAAGCGCCTTCACCTCCTCAATCCAGCCGGCAGAAGAAGCATCGCTTGGCATGCGCCAATCGCCACGTGGACTGATGGCCACACTACCCACCTTCGGACCATCGGGTAAGCAAGAACGCTTGTACTGCTGGGCGAAGAAACGCCAACAGAACGTGCGCAGCCACTTCTTGATGGTTTCCGCATCATACACCCCTTCGAACGTCTGCTGTGCAATGAAGAAGATCTTCACAGGACGGAAGCCGCAGCGCATGAAGTAATACATGAAGAAGTCGTGCAACTCATACGGACCCACCAAGTCCTCCGTGATTTGCTTGATGTTACCGTTCTCATCCGCAGGAATCAGTTCCGGACTGATAGGCGTATCCACGATGTCAAGCAATGTGGTACTGGAAGCACCATCCAGATCATTCAGAGCCACCCACTTCACCAGATGCTTCACCAGCGTCTTAGGCACACTGGCATTCACGCCATACATCGACATGTGGTCACCATTGTAAGTCGCCCATCCCAGTGCCAGTTCTGAAAGATCACCCGTGCCCACCACCAGACCGTTCACCTGATTGGCCACATCCATCAATATCTGTGTACGCTCACGAGCCTGCGTGTTCTCATAAGTCACATCATGCACGGCAGGATCATGTCCGATGTCCTTGAAGTGCTGTTCACAAGCCGCCTTGATGCTGATCTCACGCGTGGTGATGCCCAGTTCCTTCATCAGTGCCACCGCATTATCATGCGTACGGTCGGTCGTTCCGAAGCCCGGCATGGTGATACCTGTGATGCCCTTGCGCGACCATCCCAGTTTGTCGAACGTACGCACGCACACCAGCAGTGCCAGTGTGGAATCCAATCCACCCGAGATGCCCACCACCACGTTCTGCGCATTGATATGCATTAGTCGCTTAGCCAATCCTGCCACCTGAATGGAGAAGATCTCCTCACAGCGCTCATCCAGCGTTGGTCCCTGTGGCACGAAAGGATGCGGGTCATAGCGGCGTGTCAGCACCGTTTCGCCAGAGATGATCTGAGGCACCTGCACATGAGGCGGCA
This sequence comes from Bacteroidaceae bacterium, assembly GCA_017650045.1. Taxonomy (GTDB): domain Bacteria; phylum Bacteroidota; class Bacteroidia; order Bacteroidales; family Bacteroidaceae; genus Bacteroides. Next base: position 17,701 of record JAGCFP010000053.1, read on the forward strand.
CATCCGCAGCATAGAACGCATGACAGGTAGAGAAGGTGGTATTGGTGCGACGCTCAGTGCGCAGATACTCCACATCTATCTCACTCACCACCAGTTGTGGCTCCAGACAGAAGCGCTCATTGCCAGCCAGCAGCCTACCGTTCTCATAAATCAGTCCGTTGCCCGCATATACCACGTCGGTGCTCGATTCTCCGAAGCCACAAGAGCTATACACATAGCCACTGATGCATCGGGCGCTTTGCTGACAAAGCAGTTGGTGCAGATACGCATTCTTGCCTATCACCTCATCACTGGCAGAAAGGTTGAAGATGATGTCAGCCCCATGCAGCGTGTGATACGTGCTTGGTGGGATCGGTGCCCAGACATCCTCACACAGTTCGATGCCGAAGGTAGCGGTAGGAGTCTCGAAGAGGATATCAGCCCCCAGCGGCACACTCTGTCCACAAAGTCGGATGCTGGTCTCACGCAACTCCGTGGCACTGGTAAACCAGCGTTTCTCGTAGAACTCCTTATAGTTAGGCAGATACGTCTTAGCCACCACGCCCAGAATCTTGCCATGATGCACCACCACCGCTGCATTCAGCAACATTCCGTGCAGTGGTACGGGCATACCCACGATGGCAGCCACGTTGAGCTGTCTGGTCTCATCGAGCAACTGCAGCAATGCCATTTCAGCCTGATCCAGCAACAGTTGCTGATTGAAGAGGTCGCCACAGCTATAGGCTGTGATACTCAACTCAGGGAAACAGACGATCTCCACGCCCATTTCCTCAGCTTTCTTTACCTGCTCTATGATGCCATTTGCATTATAGAAGCAGTCGGCTACTTTTACGCTTGGCACGGCAGCCGCTACTTTCACATATCCGTAATTCATAGTGTTTTGCATTATTCTTTCTGACAAAGATAATGCAAAATTTTCTTTTTTATTTAAATTAGCCATTCTTTTCTTCGCCTTGTCGCGAAGAAAAGAACCAAAAGAAGAGACACCGTCTGCACATCTTCCGCTAAAAATCGCTCACGTTTTTGGGAGGGGCGCAAGACGACCCCCTTCGGGGCTCTTATTGGTGCACCCCTCTTTTCCAAAAACTTTCCCGATTTTCTTCACGCTCCAGATGTGAGGCCGAAACCTTTTCGCAACATCGCTTCGCTCGTTGCACGCTTTCGCGATAATATGCCAATATGCCAATACATTAACACGCAACACTAATCATACCTCTCCCTAACCCTCCCCTGTCTCAGGGGAGGGGATGCATCGCGCAGCCTAAATCCGACCTCATTTTTGGAGCGTATAGAAACTCAGAAAAGTTTTTCGTTAAAAGCGCCGCACCGCAAAGTGAGCGAAGCGACCGTCTTGCGGCGCTTAGAAAAACGTGAGTGAGTTTTAGTGGAAAAAATGCAGTCGGCGTGCTTTCTTTGATTCGTTTCTTTCGCACGAGCGAAAGAAATGAATAAATAAATTTTCAAAATACCATTTTTATAAATACCTTTGTAAAATCATTATTAACAAAAAACCTAAAAGATATGAGAAAGATTTCACTACTGATTATTATCTTACTAACACTACTGGCATGTTCAGGCAAGAAGACACCTGCCGTTGAGAGAATTTCTGTATTCGCTGTACATATCAACAGCATTGCCCAACAAGAGAATATTTCTTTCACTGAGGCCGCTACACTGGTGAAGCAGATGGGTTATTCCGGTGCCGATGTGTACCCTTATCAAGAGGCTATCATCCCTGTGCTCGACAGTCTGGGCTTCGGCCATTCCTGCGCCATCGTTCATATCAATTACCTGGGTGCAGAGCACGTTGACAGCATAGATATCAACACCCCACGAGGCTTTAACCGCGGTGGATGGGCCGATCTGGAAGAGGCTGCCATCAGCTTCACAAAGCGTCACAACTACCCTCACCTTATGCTGGTGCCCAACACCTTGCCTCGTAATGCCACGCCTGAGGATGCAGAGACCATACGTCGCCACGTTGCCGCCTTTGCTGACCGCTGTGTGACCGAGGGCATCGACCTGGTGGTGGAGAGCTACGATAACGAGGCCTCCTTATGCTATGGCACCGAGCGCCTGCAAACCCTCCTGAACCGCTCTAAGAGCCTGGGCGTAGCGTTCGACATAGGCAACTTTACCTTCGCTCATGAAGACCCCGTAGAGGCTTACGAAACACTGAAAGACCGCGTGCGCCACGTGCATCTGAAAGACCGCGCCAGCCTTGACGATATGACGCCCGTGCCAGCAGGCACAGGATGCTCAAAGATTGAGACCGTGCTGAAGAAGATGGAAGATTTAGATTATCAAGGATGGTACACCGTAGAGATCTTCGGCTCCCGTCAGATGCGTAGCGACTTAGAGACCGCCTATCGCAACACCCATGCCTTCCTGAGCGCTTACAAATAATTAAAAAATAGTCCTCCAAAATATTTGGAATGAAAGAAAAAATTGTTATCTTTGTCAGATAGCAGTCAAAATTTGATAACTAACTAAAAATTCTTACGATAATGAAAAAATTCAGATGTACAGTATGCGGCTACATCCACGAAGGAGATGAAGCCCCTGAACGTTGTCCACAGTGCAAGGTTCCCAGAGAGAAGTTTGTAGAAATCGTTGAAACCGAAGCCGATGGTCCGCTGCAGTTTGCCGATGAGCACGTGATTGGCATTGCCAAAGGTGTAGATCCCGAAGTGATTAAAGGTCTGCAGGAGAATTTCACAGGCGAGTGCACCGAGGTAGGCATGTATCTGGCCATGAGCCGTCAGGCCGACCGTGAGGGCTATCCAGAAGTGGCAGATGCCTTCAAACGCTACGCTTGGGAAGAGGCAGAACACGCAGCCAAGTTCGCAGAGTTGTTGGGCGAAGTGGTTTGGGACACCAAGACCAACGTTTATAAGCGTATGCTTGCAGAGCATGGAGCTACACAGGGGAAGAAAGACCTGGCAGTGCTGGCCAAGAAGTTGAACCTCGACGCTATCCATGACACCGTGCATGAGATGTGCAAGGACGAGGCTCGCCACGGCAAGGGCTTCGAGGGACTCTGGAACCGCTACTTCAAGAAATAGGCTTTTCGATAGTCCTAAAGATAGTTGAAAAGGTTCATAAAAGTGTTTTAAGGTTAACGAGGGCTGTCCACAGGGGGCAGCCCTTTACCTTTCTGTCCGCCTCACAACTTCACCTTTACCCCTGCACTAAACACAAAGCCATCCAGCGGCGCATAGATGTCACGCCATTCGGGTGAGGTGCGTGAACCAGTATAGATCGTGTCGAAGCGGGTCTGTCGGCGATCCGTGAAGTTCTCGAAATTCACATAGACGTTGAGGTGCTCCCAGATCTTCTCTATCAACAGTCCGCAGAGCCAGTAACTGCGTCCAGTCAGTCCGTCGCTCAACTTCTGGGGTGAGTAGTAGTACGCCTCCAGTCCGATGCGCCAGGCATCCTCCCGTTCATACATTAGGATGTTGTTCAGTCGGTGGCGCGGTGTGAGTGGGTTCTCATAGTGGCGACCATACTCCTCGTTACGTGCGTAAGTGAAGGTGTAGCCGAAGTAGTAGTGGAAATCATGCCAATCCAGCTTCACGTTCGTCTCCCACCCTCGCGTGTCCGTATGTCCGTCGATGTTCTCCATTCGGTAATAGCCCTCAGCCGTTGGTTTCATCAGCAGCGTGTGGTTCAGTCGGGTGTAGAAGAACAGGTGGTTAAGTCCCAGCGTCACCTCATTGTCGAAGAGCCCCGTGGTATAGTTGATGTCCCAGTTCACCCCCCAGCTACGCTCCAGCTTATTCAGATCCTTGTTGATGGGCAACAGGTGGCGATAGACAATGCGCTCGCTCTCTTCGGTGAAGATGGTAGGCGCCTTATAGCCCATACCGCCCCCCAGACGTGAGGAGACATGCTCAGACGGCGTGAACAGCAGCGACAGGCGTGGCAGCAACGCAAAGCCATAATCCACCACATGGTCGGCCCTCAGTCCAGCCTCCACCGAGAGCCAGTTGGCAACGTCGGTCCCCATCTGCGCGAAGGCACCCAGGGTAGTCTGCGTATAGTCCTTGTCCAGCAGCGCCGTGCGTGTATCTTCCTTGAAGCGGTCTTCCCACAGATTCACCCCCGCCACGAAGTCCGTCTGCCCCATCTGTCGGGAATAGTTCACCTCGCCAAAGGTAAGCCACTGCGTGCCCTCAAACGCATAGTCGGGCAACGTGATGTCACGATTGAAATAAGTGGTACTGGCCTTCACGTTCAAGTGACTCTCCTCGTTGAACCAATGGTTGAGCGTGAACTGCAGCCCATGACGTTGCGTCTTGTTGCGTTCAAAATAAGAATGCTCCTCGTTGGCCTTGTGGCGGATATAATGCATGTCGCCTCCGATGCGATTCTCGAACACCGTACTCAGGCTAAGGTTTCCGCTCGTCTTTGGCGACAGATAGAAAAACAACTTCGGATTCAGCGACCAGCGGTCATACTTAGGGATGGCAGAGAAGTCCTGATCCGATGGGTCGTAGCCACGACTGGTATTATAAGCCGCAAAGACGGTTGTTCCGATACTTCCGAAGCGCTGCCCATAGTAACCATTCAGATCCAGCCCGTTGGCCGATGTCCCATTAGCCAGGAACGTCAGCTCCCGCTCCCATGCAGGCACCTTCGAGATAAGGTTGATCATGCCCGCAATGGCCCCTCCGCCATAGAGTGTGGAAGACGAGCCCTTAATCACCTCCACCCTCCTCAGGTCCAGCGGTGGCGTCTGCAGCAATCCCAGTCCGCTGGCAGCACCCGCAAAGGCAGGGAACCCATCCTTCAGAATCTGCGTATAACGGCCATCGAGGCCCTGAATACGGATGAGCGCATTGCCCGATGTCACCGATGTCTGTTGCGTCATGATGCCCGTTGTCTCACTCAGCATCAGGCGGATGTCACTGGGCTTCATGGTGGTTTTCTCCTCGATCTCCTCCCCAGAGAACACCTCTACGCGTGTGGGCAGATTTTTGATGCTACGGTTCACGCGTGTGGAAATCACCACCTCATCCAGCTCGCCCCCCTCCTTCTGAACCACAGAATCGGGAGGCACCGTTGGGACTTGTGCGCTTATGGCATGGCATCCCAGAAGAAACAGTCCCAGTATGGGTAGAAACTTATATACTGTCATCACTTCATGTCTTTAAATTTGGCTGTAAAGTTACACTGTTTCTTGTGCAACAAGGTTGCAAACACAGTCCTAAAGATTTCTACCCACCCATTTGCAAACCAACAAAAAACGTCGTACCTTTGTTGTTAGTAGAATAGAAACTAAAACACAGGTCCATGGATAGAAGACACTTTATGAAACGATTGGCAGGCACAGGAGTGCTCATCGCCACATCACAACTCCCTTCCTGGAGCCAAGACCGCCCAGAGGTGTTCCCAGAGCGTGGAGGTACCGAGCGCCTCTCACTGAGCTATGCCACCGTGGAGATAGGACTGGAAAAGCCCTTCTCCATATTGCACATATCCGACTCGCACCTCACAGCAGTCTATGCACATGAGAATGAGAAGAAGCAGGAACTGAATCGCAGACGTACAGTGACTTTCGGAGGCAGGCAGGAAGAAGCATTGCGCGATGCGTTAGACTATGCCAAGCAGCATGTAGATTATGTGCTGCATACGGGCGACCTCATCGACTGGCAGAGCGAAGCTAATTTCGAGTTGGTGCGGAAGTACTTCGGTGCTGGAATGATGGGGAGCATGGGCAACCACGAGTTCACTCCCGAAATGTGGCTCAGTGACCCACCCGAGGAACGTACCGAGGCCTTCAAAGACCGCACCCGAGCCTTGTTGGAAGAGGCCTATCCCTTCGACACCCGTTTCCAAGCCCAAGTAGTGAATGGCGTCAATTTCATAACGCTGGACAATGTCTATGGCACGGTCACTGAGGAGCAAGTACGCCGTTTCAAGGAAGAGACATCCCGACGCCTGCCTATGGTGCTCTGTATGCACGTACCGTTCTTTACAGACAATATCTGGCGGGCGGATACACGTTTCTGGGTAGATAAGGGTAAGATACAGGGCGACGGACTGGCTGAGCCTACGGGCGACTATAAGGCACAGTTGGAAGATCCTGTGACGCACGACTTCATCACCTACCTCAAGCGTCAGCCTCTACTGAAGTGCATCTTGGCAGGACACTTGCACATCACTATAGAAGATCAGTTCTCTACTACCTGTCGTGAATACGTGGTGGGCGGTGGCTTCCTGTTCCATGCCCGTGAGGTGATTTTCATCTGATGTATTATTCACAAAGATAAATATAAAAAGCCGAAGTAGTCGT
>JAGCFP010000054.1 GCA_017650045.1 Bacteroidaceae bacterium
GGAAAGATTATCGGCATAGACGAACATTTGGTGATACCCAATCGCTCTCTGTCTGTCTATGAAGGTGCTGTGGTATGTTGGAGAGGAGAAAAAATGGGCATCTGGCGTGAAATGGTCATCAAAGGCGCAGAAAAGGCAGGCTTTCCCATCTTCACACCATATTACGAACTCACAGAGGAACAACGACGCATGCTGTGGGAGGGTACTCCCTATTTCGAAGGCATCAACGCATTCTTCAAGATGGTCAGTGAGAATCAGTATAAGATTCAATACCGTGTCATGTTAGCGCGTTACAGAGGCAAAACCGTTTGTCCTACCTGTCATGGAACCCGATTGAAAAAGGAAGCCAACTATGTACGCGTAGGTGGAAAAAGTATCAGTCAGTTGGTAGAGATGCCTATCACAGAACTGAAAGTATTCTTCGAGCAACTCCAACTGAATGAGCATGAGCGTGAGGTCGCTAAAAGAATCCTGATAGAAATCAACAGTCGCCTGCAGTTTATGCTGGATGTGGGTTTAGGTTATCTGACATTGAATCGCGTCAGTAATTCATTATCTGGTGGAGAAAGTCAGCGTATCAATCTGGTGACATCCTTGGGAAGCAGTTTGGTGGGCAGCCTTTATATCCTTGACGAACCAAGTATCGGCTTGCATAGTCGTGATACCCACAGGCTCATCAAAGTATTGCGAGAGCTTCAACAACTTGGAAATACGGTAGTTGTCGTAGAGCACGATGAAGAAATCATCCGTGCTGCAGATTACATCATAGACATTGGTCCAAATGCAGGAAGACTGGGAGGTGAAATCGTCTATCAAGGCGACATGAAGGATTTAAAGCTTGGGAGCAACAGCTATACCGTGCGTTATCTGCTTGGAGAAGAGAAAATCCCATTACCTGCAAGCAGACGCCCTTGGAATAATTACATTGAAATCAAAGGGGCCCGTGAGAACAATCTGAAAGGAATAAATGTGCGCTTCCCACTCAATGTGATGACGGTGGTCACTGGTGTAAGTGGCTCTGGGAAAAGCACATTGGTACGTGACATCCTTTATAGGGCCTTGAAACGGGAACTGGATGAAGCAACGGAACGACCAGGTGAATTCGTTTCAATTGGAGGCGACCTTCAATCCCTCAAGAACGTTGAATTTGTTGACCAGAATCCTATTGGAAAATCCACGCGAAGCAATCCTGTGACTTATCTCAAAGCCTATGATGAGATACGCAAATTGTGGGCAGAACAGCCACTCTCCAAACAGATGGGTTATTCACCTTCCTATTTTAGTTTTAACACAGAAAACGGAGGACGTTGTGAAGAATGTAAGGGCGAAGGAACTACCATCGTGGAAATGCAGTTTATGGCAGACTTGGTCTTGGAATGTGAATCTTGTCATGGCAAGCGATTCAAGGCTGATACTCTGGAAGTGAAGTTCCATGATGCCAGCATCTTCGACGTATTAGAAATGACTGTCAACCAAGCCATTGAGTTCTTCTCCCAGTATGGTCAGAAGAAAATAGTTGCAGGGCTCAAACCACTGCAGGATGTGGGATTAGGCTATGTCAAATTAGGGCAGTCCTCTTCCACTTTATCTGGAGGAGAAAACCAGCGTGTCAAACTGGCTTATTATCTCAGCATGGAGAAGAAAGAGCCTACCCTCTTTATCTTTGACGAGCCAACTACAGGACTTCATTTCCACGACATTAAAAAATTACTTGCTGCATTTGATGCATTGATTAAGCGAGGACATTCCATCCTCATTATCGAGCATAATTTAGAAATGATTAAATGTGCAGACTGGGTGATAGACATGGGCCCCGAAGGTGGTGAAAAGGGAGGGTATGTCATCGCAGAAGGAACTCCAGAAGAAATTACCAAATGTGAGCAAAGCTATACAGGGAAGTTCCTATCCCATTCGTTTTAAAGTAGCTTTTTCTCGTTTTTAGGATGTAAGTATTGCACATATTAGAATTTTTGTGTAGTTTTGATGCATTATTTATCTTAAAATATTAGTGTGTATGTTACGTAAAATCAGACTGACGCTGGCCGTTATCTTCTTTGTACTGATTACACTGCTGTTCATGGACTTCACTGGGACGTTGCATGTGTACTTCGGTTGGATGGCGAAGATCCAGTTCCTGCCAGCAGTGCTGGCACTCAACGTGGGCATTATCCTACTTCTGGTAGTTCTGACGCTTATATTCGGACGCATCTATTGTTCCGTCATCTGCCCTATGGGTGTGATGCAGGACATCATTGCGTGGATAGGCAAGAAGACCCGTCCGAAGAAGGAACAAAAGACGCCTTACACCTACTCGCCTGCCAAGAGCGTGCTCCGTTACTCAGTGCTTGGCGTGTTCATCTTGGCTATCATCGGGGGCGTAGGTTCTTTCGTGGCCTTGTTGGCACCATATAGCAGCTATGGGCGCATCGCGAACAACCTGCTTCAGCCATTCTATCGCTGGGGAAACAATATCCTGGCTTCCATTGCTGAACACTATGAGAGCTATGCGTTCTATGATACAGACGTGTGGATGAAGTCGCTGCCTACCTTCCTCATCGCGCTGGCTACCCTTCTGATTGTGGGTTATCTGGCATACAAGAACGGGCGTACCTACTGTAATACCATCTGTCCTGTGGGCACAGTGCTTGGCTTTATCAGCCGCTTCTCGTTCTTCCACATCACCTTCGATGAGGACAAGTGTAAGAACTGCAGCATGTGCTCCCGCAACTGCAAGGCAAGTGCTATTGACTTCAAGAACCATCAGGTGGATTACAGTCGCTGTGTAACCTGTGGCAACTGTCTGGAAAAGTGCAAGTTCGATGCACTGCACTACAAGTTCGCTGTGCCTTCACTTGCCACTGCCTTCCCTAAGAAGGCTGAGGCTGTTGCTGCAGCTCCAAAAGCAGCTAAGCCTGCGTCTAAGGCTGAAGGAAAACCTGCAGATCCCACACTTCGTGCCATCTTCTCTGCCATCGCCATTGGCGCTACTGCCAAGGTGGCTAAGGCACAGATCATCGAGGAGGCTACTGACAAGAAAGTGGATGGTGGTCTGGCTGACATCATTGATAAGGAAGAACATCCAAGAAGTACCCCACTGACCCCTCCGGGATCCCTGAGTGCACGTAATATGAAGAACCACTGCACAGCCTGCCAGTTGTGTGTGTCTGCTTGCCCTAACGGTGTGCTTCGTCCATCTACTGACTTGATGACCTTCATGCAACCAAAGATGGCTTTCGAGCGGGGTTACTGCCGTCCTGAGTGTACGGAGTGTGCTGATGTCTGCCCTGCAGGTGCCATCAAGCCCATCACGAAGGAGGAGAAGAGTTCTATCCAGATAGGTCATGCGGTTTGGACGCGCGAACTTTGCATCCCAATCCGCGATGGTCAGGAGTGCGGCAACTGCTCTCGCCACTGTCCAACTAGTGCCATCTCGATGGTGCTACTGGATGAGAACGACCCAAAATCAAAGAAGATTCCTGTGGTAAACGAAGAACTTTGTATCGGCTGCGGTACGTGCGAGGCACTCTGCCCAAGCCGTCCGCTGAGCGCCATCTACGTGGAAGGACACGAAGTTCACAGGGTAATCTAATATAAGGAAAGGATTATGACTAAGATAAACAGACGAGATTTTCTCAAAACTTTGGGTGTAGGTGCTGTGGGAGCTGCTGCTGCCAGTTGTGGTCCCAAGAAACCAGCGATGTATGACCCCAATGGACACCATACTACCGAAGTTCCTGTAGATCAGATGACCTACCGTACTTGGCCAACAATGCACAACGATCATATTTCACTCTTAGGATATGGTTGTATGCGTTGGCCGATGATTACTGATGCTAATGGCCGTCCTACGGCTATTGACACAGAACAAGTGCAGCGCTTGATTGATTATGCAATGGCTCATGGCGTGAACTATTATGACACTTCTCCTGCCTATTGCCAAGGATGGTCAGAAAAAGCCACGGGTGATGCATTAAAGAAATATCCACGTGAATCTTTTTACATTGCCACTAAGTTGTCAAACTTTGCCCCTCAAACTCAATCGTTCGAAGGTTCTAAGGCGATGTATGAAAACTCTTTCAAGGAAATGAGCGTGGATTACATTGACTATTACCTGCTCCACGTGATGGGACAAGGTGGACTTGGTCCTTCTAAGCAGCGTTTCTTTGAAAATGGCATTTACGATTTTCTCGATAAGGAACGCCAAGCAGGACGGATCCGCCATTTGGGTTACTCTTTCCATGGTGACCAAGAAACGTTTGACTGGACCTTAGAAGAACATGACAAGGGAACTTTCCATTGGGATTTCGTGCAGATTCAGATGAATTACCTTGATTGGCATCATGCTGTAGGTGCTTCCATGACTGCTGAATATATGTATAATGAATTGACCAAACGAGGCATCCCAGTTGTAGTAATGGAGCCTTTGCTTGGAGGTCGATTAGCCAATATCCCTCAGCACTTGGTGGCTCGTCTTAAACAAGCTATTCCTGAGAATAGTGTGGCATCATGGGCTTTCCGTTTCGTTGGTTCTCATCCTAATGTATTCAGCGCCCTTAGTGGTATGACCTACATGGAAAACTTGCAGGATAATATCCGCAGTTTCTCCCCATTGGTAGAACTGACAGATGCAGAAAAGGATTTCCTCTACGAAACAGCCGACCTTATGCAACAGTATCCGACAATTCCTTGTAACAAGTGTCAGTACTGTATGCCTTGTCCTTATGGTTTAGATATCCCAGGTGTCTTAACACACTTCAACAAGTGCGTTAACGAGGGCAACATTCCAGAGAGTCAGAAAGATCCTGAGTATAGCAAGCAGCGCCGTGCATTCTTAGTTGGTTATGACCGTTCAGTACCAAAGCTCCGTCAAGCCGACCATTGTACTGGTTGTAATCAATGTTCACCTCACTGTCCGCAGATGATTAACATTCCAGATCAGATGCAACGCATCAGTGAGTTTGTGGAAGCTTTGAAGCAAAACACTTTATAGTTCTGCATAATGATAAGTAAAAAGGGCAAGTTTCAAGACTCGCCCTTTTTTATGTGTTTATACCAACGGAAGAACCACCCGACAGACAAAATCAGAACAATGCTGCCAATAAGGTAAGAAACCGTCGTGCTTAAACCAAAGGCAATAGGAGATACTGCCAAGAAGGTGCAACAGACGGTGGTCATAAACAGCGCTGGTATCAGTGTAATGATATATGGTTTCTTATGAAGCACCAGAAAAACCGTCAATGTCCATAAAGTAAACACAGATAATGCCTGATTCGCCCATCCGAAATAATTCCAAATCACATTGAACCCGTCTTCGTCAGCAATGTTGAACCAAAGAACCAAAGAGGTGACAATAAAAAGAGGTACACAAATCATCAGTCGCTTCCTGATAGGCTTCTGGTCGAAATGCATAAACTCTGCCACAATAAGTCGAGCGCTTCGAAGCGCCGTATCACCACTAGTAATTGGAGCTGCAACCACTCCCAACAACGCTAAAATGCCACCAAAAGTACCTAACCAACTATTAGAAACAGCTGTGACTACTTGAGGAGCGCTGGCTTTCAACGTAGAGCCAACCTCCGTGGCACCCCCATCATAGAAGAAATAAGCACTAATTGATGCCCAAACCAGAGCAACCATACCTTCAGTTATCATGGCTCCATAGAAGATGGGACGGCCTTGCTTCTCGTGTTTTATACAACGTGCCATCAACGGACTTTGTGTAGCATGGAATCCACTTATAGCCCCACAAGCAATGGTGATAAACAAGCATGGGAAGATCGGACCGGCTCCAGGATTCCGATTACCTAAACCATCCCAAAACTCTGGCAAGTGAGGAGATTTCACAAACAGACAGGCCAACATTGCTATTGCCATGAAGATCAGTGAGAAAGCGAAAATAGGATAAATCCTTCCGATAATCTTATCTATCGGCATCATGGTCGCAATAATATAATAAGCAAATATCACTATTATCCATATCATTACATCCATATTGGTGAGATCACCGATGATAATGGCAGGACTATATACAAATACTGCACCTACCATGATAAGAAGCAATACTGAGAAAATCAGCATGACCTTTTTAGTCGTATTACCCAGATAACGTCCTACAAGTTCAGGTAAACCAGCACCCTCATGCCTCACACTAAGCATTCCGCTTAGGTAATCATGTACAGCACCAGCAAAAATGCAGCCAAACACAATCCAAAGGTAGGATGCAGGACCAAATTTAGCTCCCATAATGGCACCGAAGATAGGACCAGTCCCTGCGATATTCAAGAATTGAATCATAAAAATCTTCCAACTAGGTAGAACCATGAAGTCCACACCATCTGCTTTCGCAATCGCAGGAGTTGGTCTATTATCGGGAGCAAATACGCGCTCTACGAAACGTCCGTAAATGAAATAACCCAGCAATAATGCCAAGAGAGATAAAGTAAACGAAACCATGCTTAACTAATGATTTATTGTATAAACGGTTGCAAAGGTAATGCTTTTTAAACGTACCACGAATTATTACGACATTTTTTTACCTTTTAAGAGAATGAAAAGCATCCTATTGCTAATAATTGCTATTTTTAGTATCTTCGCAGCCGAATATGATTACTGCATTTCTCATATGGATAGGA
>JAGCFP010000055.1 GCA_017650045.1 Bacteroidaceae bacterium
ACAGTCTATTTTAGACTTATAAATTCCAATTTACCGAACAGAATAAGCGAGGCCACATGGCTTCGCTTATTGGGTTTTTAATGTAGGGGCTTCCCACGAACGCTTCAATAACACTCTTTTCATTGTAGTCGTTGTTCATCGACCTTGCATGAATCAATAAAGACACAAGTAGTTGATTATAAGAGCAATTCAGCGTTTAAGAGGGTTCTGTGTTCCCGATTTGAGCACACGAATCCCCTCAAAAGCATATTTTATCGCAAATAACACTATAGGTTTTATTGAAGTATTTTTGTAGTAACGCTGGGCGTTTCTGCGATAATTGCCTGCAAAAGTAGGGATGAGCTTACTATTACACAATAATTAATGTATAATTATTTGGCAAAACCAGACAAAATAACTAATTTTGCTAATAATATTATATTGTAATTCTATAGTTTATCATTTTAATTGAAGACCTTGAAGGTAATTCCATAGATGAAAATTTTTACAACATACAAGCAAGAGAAAGGTAAGCACCATGTGAATAACGGACTACTATGGGACTATCAGTTGGAGGATTTCGACTGGCAGAAGTATCGTCGTGTGGTAGCAGAACGGGTGATTATGATGGGACGTCTTGCTGACTGGTATGCAGCGTTTGATTTATATGGTGGCATTCGTGGATTTCGCAAGATTGCTCGTGATGAGGTGGTAGATATTTCTCCTCGCAATCTTGATTTTATGTGTAGAGTGTTGAATCTCAATAAAACTGAAACAAAATGTTACAGACAGGCACAGTCAAAACTTCAACACTTGGGTTACTAAGAGCACTTCAGACTGAGTCCCTGCTTGCTTCCACTCGTTTGGTGGGAGGTACTGCATTGTCGCTGCAGATAGGCCATCGTGAAAGTGACGATTTGGATTTGTTTAGCTTTGAGCCGCTTGATATGATGGGCGTTCAAACACTGCTCATCAGCAAATATGCTTTTGTTCCTTCGGTTATTGCTGAAAATACGCTGATAGGATTCATTCAGGGTGTGAAGATTGATGTCATCTATCATCCTTTTCAGTGGTTAGAAGAGGCGATAGAGGAGGATGGGATGCGGATAGCATCGATTGCTGATATTGCTGCGATGAAGATGCATGCCATCATCAATTCTGGCAAGCGTCCGAAAGACTTTGTGGACATTGCATTTCTTTCTATGCATTATTCCTACAATGAGTTGAAACAACTACTGCTTAGGCGTTATCCTGCCTATGATTCGATTATGGCTGATAAGGCAATCATCTATTTTGGTGATATTGATGATTTACTGATACCAGAAATCCGGATGCTGGACTACATCTTTGATTTCCCTTTAGTAAAAAAGCGCGTTTTAAAGATGACTGATTATCCTGACAAGGTATATAGCACGGCTCCTTTGAAGCAAGTTAGAAACAATAGAACCAAGAAGTGAATGCAGAACCATTCTTCTTCTGCTCTTCCGCTATGATAGGCGATGAGAATAATTGCCTATTTGAGTTTAGCGGAAGAGCGGAAGAAGAAATGTAAAAATAATTTCAATTGCAAAAAATCGGGTCAATAGCGGGGAGAATCTGTTCCAAAATACTTTCCTAACTATTTCTTTGGCTTTCTGCCAATAAAAGTGTATTTTTGCTGCAATTTTGTAAGCAAATAATAATAAACAGATCATATATTATGGAAAAGACTCTTAGAGACTCTGCAGCTATGCGCTGGACCGCGCTGCTGCTATTGGCACTCGCCATGTTCTGTGCCTACATTTTCATGGACATTCTCTCGCCTATCAAGGACCTGATGCAGGAAACGCGCGGATGGGACAGCACCGCCTTTGGCACCATGCAGGGCTCTGAGGTGTTCCTCAACGTATTCGTATTCTTCCTGATCTTCGCTGGTATCATCCTTGATAAGATGGGTGTGCGCTTCACGGCTGTGCTCTCTGGCGCTGTGATGCTGGTGGGTGCCATCATCAAGTGGTATGCGGTATCGGAGGCGTTCATGGGTACAGGCTTAGAAAACTGGTTTAACACGCATCTGAACTATATCCCTGTGTTCGAGGAACTTGGCGTATCGCCGTTTTATGAGGGCATGCCTGCTTCGGCTAAATTGGCTGCCTGTGGTTTCATGATCTTCGGATGTGGCTGCGAAATGGCAGGTATCACCGTGAGCCGTGGTATCGTGAAGTGGTTCAAAGGGCGCGAAATGGCACTGGCCATGGGTTCTGAGATGGCTTTGGCACGTCTGGGTGTCGCTACATGTATGATTTTCTCACCGTTCTTCGCTAAGCTTGGCGGTCATGTGAGCGTTACACGTTCTGTGGCCTTTGGCGTGGTGCTGATGTGCATCGCCTTGATGATGACCATCGTTTACTTCTTCATGGATAAGAAGCTGGATGCCCAGACGGGTGAGGCTGAGGAGAAGGACGATCCATTCAAGGTATCAGATATTGGTAAGATTCTTACGGACAGTGGTTTCTGGATTGTAGCACTGCTCTGTGTGCTCTATTATTCTGCGATTTTCCCATTCCAGAAGTATGCTGTGAACATGCTGCAGTGCAATCTGACGCTGGTGGAGCCTTCTGCCGATTCCTATTGGGCAAGCAGCTCTGTGACCATTCAGCAATACATCATTATGCTGATAGTGGCAGCTACAGGCTTCATGAGCAACTTCCAGAAGACAAAGTTCCGTCAGTATCTGCTGCTGGGCATCTCTGTACTGGCATTGATCACCTACTGCTACATGGGCTATATGCGCCAGTCGGCTGAGAGTATCTTCGCTGTGTTCCCCCTGCTGGCCGTGCTGATTACGCCTATTTTGGGTAGCTATGTGGATCACAAGGGTAAGGCTGCTTCCATGCTGGTACTGGGCTCATTGCTGCTCATCGCCTGTCACCTCACCTTCGCTTTCGTGCTGCCAGCCTTCAAGGGCAATGCCGTGGGTGGTGTGGCCATAGCATACGCTACTATCTTGGTTCTGGGTGCATCATTCTCTCTGGTACCAGCCTCTCTGTGGCCAAGCGTGCCAAAGTTGGTAGATGCCAAGGTGATAGGTTCTGCCTATGCCTTGATATTCTGGATTCAGAACATCGGTCTGTGGCTGTTCCCACTGCTTATCGGTAAGGTACTGGATAAGACCAATCCTGGTGTGACAGATCCTACACAGTTCGACTATACTGCTCCGTTGGTGATGCTGGCTTGCTTAGGCGTAGCTGCACTTCTGCTGGGCTTACTGTTGAAGGTGGTGGATAAGAAGAAGGGCCTTGGATTGGAGGAACCGAACATTAAATAAAATTGAAAATTGAGAATTGAAGATTGAAAATTAGCTGCGCTATGTTTACATCTGGATGGAAACGGCGAAGCCGTAATTCTCAATTCTCAATTTTCAATTCTCAATAAAAAAGGAAAGAATGCCCGAAGCAATAAAGCAAAAGATAAACGATTCCCCTGTGGCACGTTGGACGGTGCTGGTCATTGTGGCTACGGCCATGATGATGGGTTACCTGCTCAATGACATCATGTCACCGCTGGAAACCATGCTGGAGATGCCTGTGGAGCAAGGCGGACTGGGATGGAGCAGCACTGACTATGGCTTCTTCTCAGGGGCCGGGGGCTTTATCAATGTCTTCTTGCTGATGCTCTTCTTCAGTGGACTCATCCTCGACAAGATGGGGGTGCGCTTCACGGGCGTATTATCTTGCTCGCTGATGCTCATTGGCGTAGGCATCAAATACTATGCTGTAACCAGCCCTGCATTAATTGGGGAAATGTTCAATGTTCAATTCTCAATGTTCAATGTGGATCTTAGTCTTCCCATGTCTGCAGCCATTGCCAGCTTGGGATTCTCCATTTTTGGCGTGGGCTATGAGATGTGTGGCATCACGGTGAGTAAGGCCATGGTGCGCTGGTTCACAGGACATGAGTTGGCATTGGCGATGGGTATTCAGCTTGCTATGGCGCGTTTAGGTACGGCGATGGCACTCAGTGTAAGTGCGCCTTTGGCTCGTTATTTCACACTTTCCACCCCTTTACTTGTAGGACTCATCTGCCTGCTTATCGGTCTGGTGTCTTTCTTGGTGTTCTGTGTGCTGGATATCCGCTTGGATAAGGATGAACGGAAACTTCAGACGCAAATGGCTGTGGTGGATGAGGAGGAATCGTTCCGTCTGAGTGACATCGGTTTGATACTAAAGAATCCGGGTTTCTGGCTCATTACGCTCTTTGTGGTGCTGTTCTATTCGGCAGTGAGTCCGTTCCTCAAGTTCGCCACCAAGCTGATGATAGAAAAATACAGTGTGGCACCTGACATAGCAGGATTCTTCACCAGTATCGCTCCCTTTGGCACCATGCTGATGACACCCCTCTTTGGTAGTTTGTACGACAAGTACGGTCGTGGTGTGACGCTGATTATCATTGGTACAGCCATGCTGACTTTCGTGCACTTTGGTTTCTCATTGCCTATACATGCCAGTGCCTTTGCCATCTTCTTGATGGTGGTACTCAGTGTGGGCTACTCGCTGACGCCTGCGGCCTTGTGGCCCATCGTGCCAAAGATTATCCCTATGAAGTGCTTAGGCACAGCCTATTCATTGATTTTCTTCATACAGAACTTTGGGCGCGCCATCATCCCCATGTTCGTTGGCCGTGCCAATGAAACCGACCCTACCTATACTACGGGCATGCAGATTTTTGCCTGCACAGGATTGGCAGGTGTCTTAGTGGCAGTGGCTATGCTCTGGCTGGATAAGAAGAAAGGCTATGGGCTGGAAAAGCCGAATATCAAATAAAATTGAGGATTGAGAATTGAGGATTGAGAATTGAGGATTTAAGATTTAAGATTTAAGAAACTCTAGACTCTAAACTTTCAACCAAATGAACTTGTCGCGATGCAGTTGCTGAATGTAGGCAACTGCACGATTTTTTATGTCTTGCTCTTCTGGGAAAAGTATAGCAGCACTCTCTGCAATCTCTTCCACAGAGTGCTGCCCATCAATGAGGTTCCAGATGGAAGAGCCATATTTCTCTAAAGGCACATGGATGTGGGTAGAAAGCATAGGGAAGAGTTTGTTAAGCCAGCGATAGGGAAAACGAGGATAGGCCAGCACCAAGTGTCCGTCATCTCCTTGTTCCGTCAAGATGTGTGAACGTCGCACGGGAATCGTCTCCCTTATATCTACTTTCACTTTCATTGATAATACCTAATTCTCAATTCTCAATCCTCAATTTTCAATGTCTCTCATTCCCGATTGACTTTCACCAGCGCTCCCGTTTCAGCATCAAACTGCACGGTGATGGTGTAGTTCTTGTTAAATAGATTGGCTGCAAGGTATTCCACACTACCCAGTTGGGTAATGGGGAGTTCTTCTCTAAACAGTTGCTGCTGCTTGAAGGTAAGTGTCACCAATGCCTTACCTGGTACGTTATAAGCCACACCCTCCAGTCCTTTCTTGTTCTTGGCTGCTTCCTCTGCAGGCTGAGGAGTAATCAGTCCTTGATTGGCTACAGTCAGGTATGCAGGCTCGCCAGTAAGGTCATCGCTCTCCAACACTCCAGCTTTTTGTGAGAAACGGAATGCCACTACATTGGCAGCCATTTCTGGAGCCATACGGAACGTGTAAGTCTGGCTCTCTGTGGTGGTTACACCTGTGAATAGTTCCGTCAGAACCTCTTCCTGCAAATTCAGTTGGTCGAGCATAATCTGTAGTTGTGCCCCATCTTTCGGGGTATTTTCAGCCTCGCCACGTACTAAGGCATTCTTACTGTCGCGGATGTTATAGATTTCCTGTGCCACCAATTCAGCCATCTTGGCGGTAGAACTGGCCGAAAGAATCTCCTCAGTGAAGAAGGAGCGAGGGTCAGGTTTGGCCTTCTGAGACGTTGCAGCTTGTGGGGCATTCTCAGCTTTTCTGCCACTGATAGGCAGATTGATGGAATAGATGGTTCCCTCTTCTGTAAGCTCCATCAGCGGGGCAGCGGTTTTGTCCTTCAGTTCTACGAAGTAAATCTTCTCCTTATCAGCCACCCCAACGCTGCGCACCACTGCTTCATCAAGGGTCCAGTATTCCTGCGCCTGTGTCTGGGTATCGCCTAAGTGCAGGTAGAGGTCGGCATACTTACAGAACTCTCCAGGTTGGAAGGTATGCTTGGTGGCAAAAACCTGAACTTCGAGTTGCGACTTAGGGAGCATGTAGGTCACTCCATACTTCTTGCCATACATCATACCAGCAGTAACAGCAGTCTGTGCCTGCATCATGGGTGCCATCAGCAGGCAGCCCAATGCGGTGATAAGTAGTCTTTTTATCTTCATAGCGAATTAATTATCTATGGGGTTATTCCACGAACTTCACACACACCACCTGACTGACATGGATGTCTTGCTTGGTGTCTTTCAGAAGTCCTGTTTTAGGATTGATCTCATATACTTGAATCACATCACTGTCGCGGCAGGCACACAACAGGTACTTACCGTTAGGCGTGATGTTGAAGTTGCGTGGATGAATGCCCGTAAGCTGGTAACCAACCTTGGTTAAGATACCATCGGCAGCTACGGAAAAGATGGAGATGCCATCTTCTTTTAGTCGGTGACTGGCATAGAGGAACTTGCCATTAGGACTAAGGTGAATGTCGGCACCACCACGGCCACCTGCTTCACTGCCCTTGATCACCTGCTTTGGTGTGAGCACTCCTTCTGCATAATCCATCACAGTGATATCGTCAGAAAGTTCGCCCACCACATAGGCATGGGCACCATCAGCACTGAATTCGATGTGACGTGGACCATAATCTGCATTCAGATTAGTCGCCACCTGACTTTCGATAGGACGTACAGCATTGCCAGAGATATCAAAACGCAAGATACGGTCGGCACTGAAGTCGGTCGCAAAGATATAGCGGCCATCAGGACTGAAATAGGTGCAATGTACATGCGGAGCATTCTGGCGACTGAGGTCTGGTCCACCAATGGTGCCGCAAAACAATGTGTCCATGTGCTGGATACCACCATCAGCACGCAGTGGGAAGACAGTCATGGAGCCACCAGTATAATTGGCTGTCACCGCGATCTTTCCATTCGTAGCAACGTAGCAGGGATCTTCACCGAATGTCAGTTCTGTGTTGATAGATGTCAGTTTTCCCGAAGTCTTATCAAAGGTATAGGCATTCAAGGCCGCAGTGCTGTCAGAGGTCTCTGTCACTGCATAGACGAACTTACCATCTGCTGAAGGGATGACATACGAAGGGTTCACTACCTTGGCAGAGTCGAGTAGGGTAGCCTTACCATTAGCCTGGTCGAAACGGAACGTATAGATACCTTCACTGCCCTTGTTCGTATATGTACCTACCAACATAGACAATTCTTCAGGCACATTGCTTGCAGGCTGGCAAGCCGTCAGGCCCAGACCTAATAGAACTGTAAATAGAAGTTTCCCCCTCATAGCCTTTTTAATGTTATAATGTTTTAATCTTTTAATTTTGCAAATTTGCATCACAAATTTGCAATGTCCCTTACCAGTTCATCCACTTTCTCCTCTTCTGTATTCCAGGCAGCAACGAAGCGGAAGGCATCCCTTTCCTCATCCACCGGACTCCAATACTCGAAGCCCCACTTCTGGTTCAATGTCTCCCTTTGTGCATGCGTCAGGATAGGGAATACCTGATTGGTATGGGAGTCGGTTAACATCTGTATGCCATTCTCCTTAAAGGCAGTGGCTATTTTCTTTGCCATCTTGTTGGCATGACGAGCCAAATCCCAGTAAAGATCGTTCTTGAAAAGCTCATAGAACTGAAGACCCAGGATCCAACCTTTAGCCAACAATGCTCCACGCTGCTTCATCACCATGTCGTAGTCCTCACCCATTTTAGGGTCATTGAAGATGACAGCCTCACCCATCAGGGCACCGTTCTTCGTACCACCGATGTAGAACACATCTGTCAGCTCTGCCAAGTCGTGTAAGGTCAGGTCGCTTCCCTCAGCTGTCAGCGCACTGCCCATGCGGGCACCGTCGCAGAAGAAGTAGAGCTCATGTGCTTTGCCGTAGTCGTGCAATGCCTTCAGCTCTGCCTTGGTATAAAATGTACCTATTTCTGTAGAGTTGGAGATATACACCAACTTAGGTTTCACCACATGAGGGCGTTCCTTATATTGCATTAGTACTTTCTCTACGTGCGCAGGAGTAAGTTTACCGTCTGGAGTATCAATGGTAATCACACGATGCCCCGTAGCTTCAATGGCACCAGTTTCATGCACGAAGATATGTCCTGTGTTGGCACAGATAGCAGCTTCGGCAGATTTCAACAAAGAGCTGATGACACTCATGTTAGCTTGGGTACCACCTACCACAAAGAATATCCGCGCCCACGGGTTGCCTATCTTGATGCGGAGCAAATGGCGGGCACTTTTACAAATCTCATCAAATCCATAGCCAATGTGTTGGTCAAGGTTAATCTCTGACATGCGCTTCATGATATTAGGATGCGCAATAACTGAATAGTCGTTTATAAAACCGTACATAGTTAATTTTTATATTTTTTCACCACGCAAAGATACATTATTTATTGAAAAAGTAGTATCTTCGCCGCAGAAAATCTATTTCTACTGGGGTTGTTTGGTTTTGACAGCGGGTAGAAGGGATGTGTAAGCATGCAGTGCGTGGTGTGATTAGCACTTAAATCTCAGTCCTCAAAATTTATCTGGCGAATCTAATAATTACGCTCTTGCTGCCTGATCGAAGTTCAGTAAATCGGGCTTAATCCTGGCACAAGGTGCTGGGACGAGACATCACTCAGGAACTCTTGCTCCGAAGTAACCTGGTTCAGTGGTGCGGTCATATCGGGGATAGTCTTCATGGGCCTCGCCATGCGGATGAAGTTTTAGAGGATAAGGCGTAGGTTGGCTGCCTTGGGTCTGCCTGCGCACGAAAAATAAACTAAGGCTAAGCATGTAGAAAGCGCATTTGTTCCTCGTTTGGACGCGGGTTCGACTCCCGCCAGCTCCACTCTAAAGGGTACATCACTGGTTGATGTGCCTTTTTTGTTGGTGTAATTAAAATTTAACACAAACTTTAGACAATTTTTCTCGCCTAATTATTTGCATAAAAAAAATAAGGTTGTAATTTTGGGGGTGAGAAAGCCGAAAAAAGATTTTACTATGAAGAATTTAATCTGTTTTTTATTAGCAGGTTTGCTGGCTATAACCTTAAATGCTTGCGGTGGAGAAAATGATTCCCCTTCTAATACGCCCTCAAATACGCCCAGTACTCCTACTACTCCGACCAATCCTGATCCGCAGCCTGGTTCGGACACCAAGACGTTTGTCTCTGGTGCTGACATCAGTTGGGTAACCGAGCAGGAGGCCGATGGTGTGAAATTCTTCAATACAGCTGGTCAGGAGCGTGACTGCTTCGCCCTGATGAAAGAGATAGGCATGGATGCCATCCGTCTGCGTGTCTGGGTAAATCCTGTGGCTTATGGCTATGGCGCATGGTGCGACAAGGCCGATGTGGTGAAGAAAGCCCTGCGTGCTAAGAATGCCGGACAGGATGTCATGATAGATTTCCATTATAGCGACTTCTTTGCAGATCCTGGACGACAAGAAACTCCCAAAGAATGGCAAGGTCTTGATTTAGAACAATTAAAGACAAAAGTTGCTGAGCATACCAAGGATGTACTTGGTGCTTTGAAGAGTGCAGGTGTAACCCCTAAGTGGGTGCAGGTTGGCAATGAAACCCGTAATGGAATGATGTGGCCAACGGGGCAGCTGTGGACGGATAGCGGTGATACACCCAATGGCTGGAAGAACTATGTGGCATTGACTAATGCAGGCTTCGATGCAGTGAAACAGGTGTTCAGCGATGCCATCGTTATCATTCACCTGAATAATGCCTGGCAAGATTGTGATTGGTGGTTTGCAAAATATAAGGAGTTAGGTGGAAAGATGGACATGATTGGTCTGTCGCACTATCCACAGACAGAAGCCAATAAGACTTGGGCACAAGTCAACAGTGAGGCTTTGGCACAAATCAAGTTGCTTATTAATAAATATAAGGTACCTGTGATGATGACGGAAGTTGGTGTGAAGAGTGCTGATGAAGCAGAAGCAGCTAAGGCCTTGACAGCCTTTCTGACCGAAGCAAAGAAGATAGAGCAGTGTGTAGGGGCTTTTTATTGGGAGCCTCAAGTATATGGTGGATGGATTCCCAGCTATTATAAGACTGTGGGGTGGGGTAGCTATGACCAAGGGGCGTTTACCAGTGATGGAAAACCCGCGAAATGCTTGGATGCTTTTAAGTAATGATATATAAAAATGAAGAGAAACATTTAACGAACATTAAATCTGATAAATGCATGAATGAATTTAAGTTTGGAACCTTTCGTAGGTTCCTGACCCTATTCCTAGGGTTGATTCTGACTGTAGGCGTTTATGCACAAAACATCACCGTGAAAGGCCACGTGAAAGACACCGCGGGCTTTGAAGTGATAGGTGCAAACGTCGTGGAGAAAGGTAATCCAACCAATGGTGTGGTTACTGATCTGGATGGTAACTTCACACTGACAGTTCCTGCCGGTGCGACGATTACCGTGTCTTTTATCGGCTACGTCACCCAGGAGGTGAGCGCAGCTCCTGAAGTGGTGGTGACCTTGCAGGATGACTCTCAGATGCTGGAGCAGGTGATTGTCATCGGTTATGGTACTGCCAAGAAAAACGACTTGACTGGTTCTGTGACGGCGATCAAGCCTGATGAGATGAACCGCGGTTTGGTAACCAATGCTCAAGACATGATGGCTGGTAAGATTGCTGGTGTGAATGTCACTTCCGATGGTGGTACGCCTGGTGGTGGTTCAACTATCCGTATCCGTGGTGGTGCTTCTCTGAGCGCTTCTAACGACCCTCTGATTGTGATTGATGGTTTGGCTATGGATAACAGTGGTGTGCAGGGTTTGAGCAACCCACTGGCCATGGTGAACCCGAATGATATCGAGAGCTTCACTGTGCTGAAGGATGCCTCTGCTACCGCTATCTATGGTTCTCGTGCTTCTAATGGTGTGATCATCATCACCACCAAGAAGGGTTCTAAGAGTGGTAAGATCCGTTTGGCATACAATGGCAACGTATCTGCCAGTACCATCAAGAACCGTCTGGAGGTAATGGATGGCAATGAGTTCCGTAAGTTTGTAAACAACCTCTATGGAGAAGGCAGCGACCAGGCTTCACATCTGGGTACTGCTAATACCGACTGGCAAGATCAGATTTACCGCACGGCCATCAGTACCGATCACAACCTCACGGCTACGGGCAATATCTCTGGTATGCCATTCCGTGCTTCTGTGGGTTATACTAATCAAAACGGTATTATCAAGACTTCCGACTTCGAGCGTTACACAGCTTCTGTGAACTTCTCACCGTCTATGTTGGAAGACCACCTGACCTTCAACATCAATGCCAAGGGTATGGTGGCCAAGAACCGTTATGCAGATGGTGGCGTGGTAGGTGCAGCATTGACTTATGATCCTACGCAGCCTATCTACAACAGTGATCCTAATTATGTGACCTCTTTCGGTGGCTATCAGCAGTGGACCAGCACCAATGCCTTTGGCGATCCTACATGGCCATTGGCATTCAACTCACTGGCACAGCAGAACCCTGTAGCTACCTTGGAGTTCCAGAACAACCGTGCTACTTCTAAGTCACTCATTGGAAACATCGAGTTGGATTATAAGTTCCATGGCTTCGAAGACCTGCGCTTCCATGCTAATGGTGGTATGGACCTCTCAACAGGTAAGCAGAACAACGACATCGATCCTCGCAGTGCCAGCAACAACTACTATGGCTACACAGGCGTAGATAAGACGGATAAGTACAACCTGCTGTTCAGTTCTTACCTGCAGTATGCCAAGGAGTTCACGGAGAATCACAACTTCGACATCATGGCTGGTTATGAGTGGCAGCACTTCCATCGCAAGGGTACCAATCAAGGTTGGGGATGGATTCCTGGAACTAACAGCGATCCAGCTTTGCAAAACACTAAGTATAATGAGGTGAACCGTGAATGGGCTGCTGAGAGTTACTTGGTTTCTTTCTACAGCCGTTTGAACTACACCTTGCTGCAGCGCTATATGCTGACTGCAACCTTCCGTGCTGATGGTTCTTCTAAGTTCAACAAGGACAACCGCTGGGGTTACTTCCCATCAGTGGCACTGGCATGGAAGATCAACGAGGAAGCCTTCGTAAAGGATATCGACTGGATCAGCGACTGGAAACTCCGTCTGGGTTATGGTCTTACTGGTCAGCAGGAAGGTATCGGTGAGTACAGCTACTTCGCTTCATACGTGGCTAACCGTGAACATGCGTTCTATCCTATCATTGGTGAAGGTATCACTTCCCGTCCGAATGCTTATAACGACAAACTGACTTGGGAAAAGACTACGACTTGGAATGCCGGTATGGACTTCGGTATCCTGAATGGTCGCTTCACTGCAGCATTGGACTTCTATCATCGTAATACGAAAGACCTGTTGCAATCTGTTCCTGTAGCTGCTGGTTCCAACTTCAAGAACACTGTGATGGCCAACGTTGGTAAACTGGAGAACACTGGTTTGGAATTCTCTATCGGTGGTAAGGTGATTCAGGCACGCGACTTCATGTGGGATGTGCAGTACAACGTGACTTGGAATAAGAACAAGATTACCTCTATGACCGTGGGTGAGGCTGCTCCTGGTTACTACCTGCCAACAGGCTACATCGCTGGTGGTACTGGTAACTCCGTACAGGCACAGGCCGTAGGCCATCCTGCATACAGCTTCCTGGTTTACCAGCAGGTATATGATGAGAACGGCAAGGCCATTGAGAATGAGTACGTAGATCGTAATGGTGACGGTATCATCAGCGACCTTGATCGCTACTACTATAAGAAACCTGCTGCTGATGTGCTGATGGGTCTGTCTTCTAAGATGATCTGGAAGAACTGGGACTTCAGCTTCTCCGTACGTGCCAGCCTGAACAACTACGTGTTCAACAACGTAGAGAGCAACAACTCTAATCAGGGTAAGGCTGCCGTTTATGCACAGAGTGGTTTCTTCAGCAATTTCGTAACCCGTCACCTCGACAAGGGTTTCCAGGGCGTGGGCAACTATTTCATGAGCGACATGTTCGTACAGAACGCTTCTTTCATAAAGGTTGACAACGTGACTCTGGGTTACAGCTTCGACAATCTGTTCAAGCGTGGCATCAACGGTCGTGTGTATGCTACATTGCAGAATGTGCTGACTATTACTAAGTACAAGGGTCTTGACCCAGAAGTGGGTGGTGGTATAGACAACAACTTCTATCCACGTCCATTGGTGTCAATGCTGGGACTTAGCCTTAATTTCTAACCCTTTAAAGACATTGAAGATATGAATATTCTAACTAAATATACGAAGACACTGCTGCCTGTGGCAGCCCTTTCCCTCACTCTGGGATTGGCTTCTTGTACGGGTGACCTTGATGTGGACCCTACCATCGACAAGAGTACTTCTATGGAATTCGATCGCGATGCTGTGTTCAATAAGATTTATGGTAACATGGCACTTACCGGTCAGAATGGTCCTGCAGGTGATCAGGATATCGCCGACATCGATGAAGGTACTTCTGATTTCTTCCGTCAGATCTGGAACATGAATGAGCTGACGACTGATGAGGCTATTTGTAGCTGGGGTGACCCTGGTATCCCTGAGTACAATTTCAATACCTGGGATGCTTCTCATGGTATGATTACTTGCGAGTACTACCGACTGCTTTTCGGTATCACAATGGCCAACTCATTCTTGGCACAGACTGCTGATGATACTGACAGTGAGACGGTGAAGATGCGTGCAGAAGTGCGTTTTCTGCGTGCACTCTATTACTACTATGCCATCGACTTCTTCGGTAATGTGCCTTTCGTGACTACCGTCTCTTCTGAGAATGCACCACAGGCCAGCCGTGCAGAGGTGTTCAGCTTCATTGAGAGCGAGTTATCTGATTGTGTAAACGATATGGCTGAGCCTAAGGGCAATACCTACGGACGTGCGGATAAGGCCGCTGCTTGGTTGCTCCTTGCTCGCCTCTACCTGAATGCACAGGTTTATACAGGAACCCCTCAGTGGGCCAAGGCTGCTGAGTATGCAAAGAAGGTGATGGATTCTTCTTACACGCTGACTCCTAACTTCAGTTACCTGTTCATGGGCGACAATAACAGCAATGGTGCCCAGAACGAGATTATCCTGCCTATTTTACAAGATGGTATTGATACTCAGAACTATGGTGGCTCCCTCTTCCTCATCGCTTCTACTTTCAAGGATGATATGGGCGATCATGGCACCAGCGAGTCATGGGCAGGAAACCGCGCCCGCAAGCAGTTGGTGGAGAAGTTCTTCCCTAACAGTGAGCCTCCTACGGGTCTGGATGTAGCAGGTATGACTGCTGCTGCTGGTGACGATCGTGCCATGTTCTTTAGCGTTGATCGTAACCTTTTGGTAGAAGAGACTTCCGTTTATACCGATGGTTTCTCAGTGGCAAAGTTTACCAACAGCTATTCTAATGGTGCCAATCCACGCGACTCTAAGTTCGTGG
Organism: Bacteroidaceae bacterium; assembly: GCA_017650045.1. GTDB lineage: Bacteria > Bacteroidota > Bacteroidia > Bacteroidales > Bacteroidaceae > Bacteroides. The sequence continues at coordinate 14,582 of JAGCFP010000055.1, forward strand.
ACATGGATGTGCCTTTCCTGCGTGCTGCTGAGGCTTATTTGACTTATGCAGAGGCACAGACCCGTCTGGGTAACACCGCTGAGGCTAAGGTGGCTGTGGATGCACTGAAAGACCGTGCCCATGCTTCTGCTTCCAAGCAGGGTGTTTACTCACTGGACGACATCTGCGATGAGTGGGCACGCGAGTTCATGTTCGAGGGCCGTCGCCGTATGGATTTGGTTCGCTTTGGTCGTTTTGGTGGCAATTCCGACTATGTTTGGGAATGGAAGGGTGGTGCCCGCAATGGTTCCAACTTCAGTGCCCAGCGTAATGTGTTCGGCTTGCCTACAAAGGATATCGTGGCCAACAACAACTTGGTACAGAACCCAGGCTACTAATTATGAATTATTAATGATGTATTATTAATTCAAAACGCTTAAAAGATTATGAAAAAGTTAACTATATTAGCTTCATTATTCGCAGGACTGGTACTGACCACAGCTTGTAGCAGCGACCGTGATTCCAATCCTGTATATCAGGAGCCAACGGTATTCCAGCTTAATACGCCGGCATTCGTGAATGGCACCTATGATTTGGAGAATTCCACCACCTTGCAGCTCACCTGCACGCAGCCTAACTATGGTTACACGGCTGCTACCATGTATGCTGTGCAGGTGTCACTCTCTCAGAGCTTCAGCAATTTTACAGAGCTGACCACCCAGTATTCTACGGCTTTGATGAATGTAGATGTATCCGAGTTGGCAGTGGCTGCTACTACGATGGCTGTTGAGGCTGGTTACGATGGTGATCAGTTCCCATTGGATATTCCTATCTATATTCGTCTGCGTGCCTACCTGCCTAATGCTTCTGGCGCACAGGCTAAGAGCGGTGATATCATTTCCAACGCGATTACCTTGCCTCATGTGAAGTTGCACTTCGCACTGCCTCCAGTAGAGTTGCCAGAGCATATCTATGTCATTGGTAACTTCAACGGATGGAGTTGGGATACTGCTCCAGAAATGATCGTTGTGAATGGTGCTCCTAACGTGATGTGGCGCATGGTTTACCTCGATGGTGGCTTTAAGATCAATACCGCTACTTCATGGAACGGTGGTGAGAAGGGCTTTGGCCAGGTAACCATCGTGGACAATGCTGGTGCTAATGTCAGCGATGACGGTGGCAACATCGGTGTGGGTAATCCTGGCTGGTACCTCTTGGTAGTGAAGACAGCCGTGGTGGGTCGTGACATTGCCTTTGAGGTTGATTTCGAGGAAGCTGCTGTTTGGCTGATTGGTAATACCCTCGGTGGTTGGGATGAGCTGGTTCCAGCTGGTAAGTTCACTACGCCTACCACGCAGGATGGCGAGTTCGTTTCTCCTGCCTTTGTGGCCACTGTAGATGGTGTTTCACCTGCCAGCGACCCACAGGGTGTACGTGCATACGTGAAGGTGCCAGGATACGACTGGTGGAAGTCTGAGTTCATGATCTTCGATGGTAAGATTGTTTACCGTGCTAATGGTGGTGATCAGGAGCGTGTAGCTGGTAATCAGGGACAGAAGCTCTACTTGAACTTCTCGAACGATACGGGACGTATTGAATAATTCAAATATGCAAATATTCAAATAT
>JAGCFP010000056.1 GCA_017650045.1 Bacteroidaceae bacterium
CAAAATCAGTCTTAATATGGCCTGTTTTCTCTAGTCCAGACGGACCTAACACCTGATATTTTTGCCATAAAACCCATAGTTGATTATGATCTATACCATACTTTTTGTGTATGGAAATAATAGACCAGCCATCCTCTAATAAATGCATGTACTTCAATAAGTCTGCATAATCATGCCTCTTCCTTTTCCTTTCTAACATAACAAACCCCGAAAATTATTTGTCTAACTTTCGGGGTTCATATCACAAGGGGATAAATGCTGAACATTTATCCCCTTACTTTGTTGCGGAGGTCCGACTCGAACGAACGACCTTTGGGTTATGAGCCCAACGAGCTACCAACTGCTCCACTCCGCGATATTTTCGACTGCAAAGGTACAACTTTCCTCCAATATAGCAAAGTTTGTGCGGATATTTTTTCCAATTCTTGTGATATTATTTAAAATGTGCTATTTTTGCCGTGTATAAGTTGCTTATGTAATCATTATGGCTTTAGAGAAAACTAGAACTAAGATTCTTGACGCTGCTCGTAGGTTGTTCGCACGTAAAGGTGAAGCGAATACTACGATGAACGATGTGGCTGTCACTTCTGGTGTTGGCCGTCGCACCTTATATAATTACTTTGAGAGTAAAGAGCAACTTTATTTTGCTGTTGTAGAAGCTGAGCTTGAACTGCTCAGTGATACCATGGCTAAAGTTGCAAGTAAGCGAATCTCTCCTGAAAGCAAGATTATTGAACTAATAATAACTCGTCTTGATGCTGTGAAAGAGATTGTCTATCGTAATGGTACGTTGCGTGCCAATTTCTTCCGTGATATATGGACCGTGGAAAAAGTCAGAAAGCATTTTGATGAGACAGAGATAGAAATATTCAAGCAGGTGCTTAAAGAAGGCGTAACTATCGGTGATTTCTATATAGAGGACATCGAACTTACTGCCCAGATTTTGCATTATTGTGTGAAGGGCATTGAGGTTCCTTATATACGTGGATCTATAGGAGCTCATGTAGATGATCCAACAAGAGACCGAATAGTTGCTTACATTATTTCTGGTGCTCTGCGAAAAAGATATCATTAATATAACTTAAATAAAAATTATGGGATTATTAGAAGGTAAAACTGCTTTGGTAACAGGTGCTGCTCGTGGCATCGGCAAAGCGATTGCACTTAAATTTGCCTCTGAAGGAGCAAATGTAGCATTCACAGATTTGGTAATTGATGAGAATGGTAAGGCAACGGAAGATGAAATTGCCGCATTTGGTGTTAAAGCCAAAGGTTATGCAAGTAATGCTGCAGATTTTGCTCAAACCGAACAGGTGGTTAATCAAGTAAAAGAAGATTTTGGATCCATTGACATATTGGTAAATAATGCAGGTATTACTAAAGATGGCTTGATGATGCGCATGACAGAAGCCCAGTGGGATGCTGTGATAAATGTGAATCTAAAGTCTGCTTTCAATTTCATTCATGCTTGTACCCCAATTATGATGCGTCAGCGTTCTGGCTCTATCATCAATATGTCATCAGTAGTAGGCGTTCATGGTAATGCCGGACAGTGTAATTATGCAGCCTCAAAAGCAGGTTTGATTGCACTTGCAAAGAGTATTGGTCAGGAAATAGGTTCTCGTGGTATTCGTGCTAATGCCATTGCTCCGGGATTTATTGACACCGCCATGACACAGGCTTTGCCAGAAGACATCCGTAAGGCATGGATTCAGAATATACCTTTGCGCCGTGCTGGTACGGTGGAAGATATTGCTAACGTTGCCACCTTCTTAGCTTCAGATTTGTCCTCTTATGTGACTGGTCAAGTCATCCAAGTCGATGGTGGTATGAATATGTAATGATGGAATGGAAGTCGTTTACGAAGACAACCATCTCATTATAGTCAATAAGACCGCAAGCGAGATTGTTCAAGGAGACAAAACTGGTGATACTCCTCTTTCTGAAACGGTGAAAGCTTATCTGAAAGAAAAGTACCAAAAACCAGGCAATGTTTTTATTGGTGTTACACACCGTCTTGACCGTCCCGTTAGCGGTCTTGTCGTTTTTGCTAAAACAGGAAAAGCGTTGTCGAGGCTTAACGAGATGTTTCGTACTGGACAAGTGGAGAAAACTTATTGGGCAGTTGTGAAAAATTTTCCTCCTAGTCAGGAAAAAATACTAACCCATTATCTGGTGCGTAATGTAAAGCAGAATAAGAGTTATGCCTATGACAAGGAAGTGCCCAACAGTAAGTTGGCGAAGCTTCATTATAAGTTGATAGGAAAGAGTGAGAATTACTATTTGTTGGAAGTTAATTTGATGACAGGTAGGCATCATCAGATAAGGTGCCAATTGGCAAAGATCGGATGCCCGATAAAGGGTGATTTGAAGTATGGAGCTCCGCGCTCAAACCCAGATGGCAGCATTTGCCTTCATGCCCGTAAAGTAAAACTGATCCATCCTGTCTCTAAGCAGCTCATAGAAGTAGAAGCACCTGTTCCTAACAATAGTTTGTGGCAAGGATTTGAATTTTTTTAAATAATGATGAAGAAAGGATATTTTATTTATTTGATAATGCTGATTTGTGCTGTTATGGCATGCAGTTCAGCAAAAAAGAATGAGGTTATGGGAACAAAGGTTAAGATTGAGACAACTATGGGGGACATCATCGTGAAACTTTATGATGAAACTCCCAACCATAGAGATAATTTTATTAAATTGGTAGAGAATGGTACTTACGAAGGTACACTCTTTCATCGAGTAATCAAAGATTTCATGATTCAAGCAGGTGATCCTGACTCTAAAGGAGCACCTAAAGGACAAATGCTGGGTTCAGGTGATGTAGGATATACGGTTCCTGCAGAATTTGTGTATCCACAGCTTTTCCACAAAAAGGGAGCACTGGCAGCTGCCCGTCAAGGGGATAATGTGAACCCAGAGAAAGCATCCTCGGGATGTCAGTTCTATATTGTAACAGGACGGGTTTTCAATGATTCTACTCTTCTGTCTATGGAAGAGCAGAAGAATCAGAATAAGTTCACCAGTGTTTTCAATGCTTTGGCGCAAAAGCACATGAAGGAGATTTACCAGATGCGTCGCAACAATGATCAGGAAGGACTGATGAATTTGCAAGACTCTATCTTTGTAGAGACGCAGAAGCAGTTGGAAGGCGAACCAGAGTTCAAGTTTACGGAAGAGCAGCGCCAAGCTTATACCACTATCGGAGGTACGCCTCACTTGGATGGTGAGTATACGGTTTTTGGCGAAGTGATAGAAGGAATGGACGTGGTGGACAAGATTCAACAGGTTAGCACGAATGGTTCCGACCGTCCAGATGATGATGTAGTTATCAAGAAAGTCAGCATCATTGAAGATTAATAAGCACATATTGCCCAATGGTTTGAGATTGGTACATTCAGAAGATACCAGTACTCAGATGGTGGCACTCAATCTGCTCTATGATGTGGGTGCTCGTGATGAACATCCTGAACATACAGGATTTGCTCATCTTTTTGAGCACTTGATGTTTGGAGGCTCTGTGCATATCCCTGATTATGATACCCCGCTGCAAAATGCAGGTGGTGAGAGCAATGCTTGGACAAACAATGATATTACCAATTACTATTTGACTGTCCCCAAACAGAATGTAGAGATTGGATTCTGGTTGGAAAGCGACCGTATGTTGAGCCTGGAGTTCAGCGAAAGAAGTCTGGAGGTGCAACGCAGTGTGGTGATGGAGGAGTTTAAGCAGCGCTGTTTGAACCAACCTTATGGAGATGTGTCGCATCTGATAAGACCTTTGGCTTATCAGGTGCATCCTTATCAATGGCCTACCATCGGAAAGGACCTGAGCCACATCGCAGAAGCAACGATGGAACAAGTGAAGGATTTCTTCTTTAGTTTCTATGCTCCAAACAATGCAATCTTAGTGGTAACAGGAAACATTAGTTTTGAAGAAGTCTTGACCTTGGCGGAGAAATGGTTTGGCCCTATCCCTAGAAGAACGGTTCCTGTTCGCCAGTTGCCTCAAGAACCTGTGCAAAAATCCCTTCGTAGGCTGACAGTTGAGCGAGGGGTACCAGTGGATGGGCTCTATTTCGCTTTTCACATGACCGATAGAAATGATCCCGATTTCTATGCTTGCGACATTCTTTCTGATGTGTTGAGTAACGGGAAATCCAGTCGACTTAATCAGCGATTGGTGCAAGAGCAGAAGGTCTTTTCAAGTATAGATGCCTATATCAGTGCTTCACGCGATGCTGGATTACTGTACATCAGCGGAAAACCAGCTTCAGGTATTTCTTTAGAACAAGCAGAAGAAGCTGTTTGGCAGCAAATCCAAGAGCTTACGGAGGAAGAAGTGGGGGAACATGAGTTGGAAAAGGTGAAGAATAAGTTTGAATCCACTCAAATCTTCAATAATATCAGCTACTTGAATGTTGCCACCAACTTGGCTTTGTTTGAACTGATAGGAAAAGCAGAGGATCTTGATTTGGAGTCTGAACGCTATAGAGCAGTCAGTGCAGAACGACTCAAGCAAGTCGCTTGCCAAGTTTTCCGCCGAGAAAATGCTTCAATCCTATATTATAAGGCGAGAAAGTAGTTATTCTGTTAGAGACGATGGAGAATACAACGAAAAGACAATGGTGGAAGGTAGTCATGTGGGTGTGTCTCACACCTATACTACTATTCATTGTCCTAATGCTGTTGCTCTATGTCCCTCCTGTTCAACGCGTGATAAAGGGAGGCGTAGAATCCTATGTCTCTGAGGCCACAGGCCTGAATGTCTCCATTGGTCGATTAGACTTGCGCTTTCCTCTGAACTTATTGGTTCATGGTGTGTTGGTAGTTAAACCTGCATCAGATAGCTTGCAACCTGATACACTTTTAGATGTGGAAAGTCTGAATGTAAGAGTTCAAGCCCGACCGTTGTTTAAAGGCCAATTGGAGGTTGATGGCATCCATCTGACAAATGCCAAAGTCAATACTTCTGATCTAATAGATGGAGTTTGGATAAAAGGTTCGTTGGCCGATTTTAATCTGAAGAGTCACGGCAATGATTTGGAAGCGAAGAGAGTTTTCATTAATGATGTTTCTCTCACAGATGCCGACGTGCTGGTTCAATTATTGGAATCCACAGAACCCGATACTACTACTACAGATCTCGACTGGCTGATAGAAGTGCAGGATGCCACATTGGAACGTGTGAAAGTCAACTTTGGTATTCCTGCTGATACATTAAGTATCTTGGCAAAGATTAAAGCTGCAAAGGCACAGGATGCAAGGATAGATTTAGGAGAGCAATACTATGGAATCCAATCTTTCTTTTTGGATGACTCCTACGTGAAGTATGAAGCAAATCTGGATACTGTTAGTGTAGGCTTTGATCCTAATCATATTACTTTGCATAACCTTCATGCACAGATAGATTCTGCGTATTATCAAGGAAAGAACATGCAAGGAATCGTCCGAGAGTTGCGCTTTGATGAACGCTCAGGTGTCAGTGTCACCTCTTTGACTGCCCATCTTTCTGCCGATGAAGAGAAGATTCTTCTTCCCGACCTTGCCGTGACCACTCCGCATAGCACATTGACGTTTGAAGGGGAGTTGCCATGGACGGTTTTGGAAGATCCTTCTACAGGTATCATGGATGCCCAAATAATGGCTCGTTTAGGAAGGGAAGATTTGATGTTGGTCGCTGGTAATCTGCCCGATTCTTTCAAGAAATCCTATCCTGATCGTCCGCTTTCCTTCAGAGGTAAGGCGAGAGGTAATTTTCAACAACTTAGTTTGCGAGATTTTTCTGCCCAACTACCGGGATCTTTTTCGCTAACTGGAGAGGGCGATTTTTATCAGATTACAGATAGTCTGCAAAGAAGGGGAAATATGAAGCTCAGTGCCCAAACTGGCAACTTGAATTTCCTGACTTCCTTGATGGGCACCAAGCCAGATAGTACGTTTGTGATACCTAATAATATTGCTCTTTTGGCTGATGTGCATTTGGATAAAAATCGAGTGGGAGCCAAGATCAATGCAACGGAACGGCAAGGTAAGGCATTGATAGATGCCACTTACGACTTGGTGACAGAGGCATATACTGCCAATCTGACTATCGATTCCTTACAGATCAATCATTTCCTTCCATACGATTCGATCTTTAACCTTACAGCAACCATGCAAGCATCTGGCAAGGGATTGGATTTTATGGGTCGCGATGCAACGGCTAAGATACAAGGGACATTGCAGAACTTGCATTATAAGAATTGGCAAATCAATAATGTCATCTTAGACGGAACACTCCAACGTCAGTTGGCGAATGTGAACTTTACCAGTGATAATCCATTGCTGAAGGCTGTTGGAACAGGACAGATGCGTTTAGGAAGTCAATACACGGAAGGAAAAATCGATCTGGATATAGAGAAGATAGATTTGTATAAGTTGGGTATTGCTCCCGAGCCAATTTCCCAAGAGATGGCATTCAAGGTAAAGGCAGAAGCCGGACGAGATTCCATTTTTGGTCGCCTTGATGGAGGAGATATGATCGTGATGTTCCGCAGTCGTATGGGTGTGGAGCAACTGTTGGCTCAAGGAAAGGAATTTGACAGACTACTGAAAGAACAGTTTGCAGCTCATCATCTGAATCATGCTGCACTTCGTGATGCGTTGCCACAAGGAGGTTTGTTCGTAAGGGCAGGGAGCGAGAATCCTGTGAACTACTATTTGGCATCCAAGGGCATGGGATTCCGCGATATGCAAGTGGGTTATGGCTTCAACCCCTTGAATGGTATCAACGGACGTGCTGAGGTACATGGCTTGCAGATTGATTCCATTCGTCTGGATACTGTTTTCATTGCTGTTCGTCAAGATACCTCTCGTATCGCGTTCCACGGAGCTGTCATTAACGGTCCGCGACATCCACAGATTACTTTCCGTTCTCTGATTGATGGGGAAATCCGTAGTGAAGATGCTGACTTAAATCTGACTTTCGAGGATAAGTATAAACGTACGGGTTTGTTATTTGGCGTGAATGCCCGTCCTGTACCAGGAGACGTGGAAGGTACTACAGCAGGTGTGATGATGCATATTACTCCTGAAGAACCAATCATCGGTTTCCGTAAGTTCCAGTTTATGGACGATAAGGATTGGGTATTCTTGCGCGCACAAGATCATCGGGTCTTTACGCAAGTTGACTTAAAAGGAGAAAACGATTTAGGCATCATGGTTAATTCGAATGATGAAGATTCTGTTTCTCTGCAGAACCTAAATTTGGAACTTACCCGCCTACAACTCTCGGACCTTTCACAACTGTTGCCTTATATGCCTTCCTTTGCAGGTATCACATCATTGGATGCCAGCTATGTGCAGACTGCTACTTCCATGCAGATATCTGCAGAAGGTTTGATAGATGAATTCAGCTATGAAGGTCGAAGAGTAGGCGACATCGGTATAGGTGCCACATGGTTGCCAGGAGATGAACAGACGCATTATATCGACACATACCTTACTTTCAACAATGAGGAAGCCATGACCGCCAATGGCTCATTGAAACAGCGTGGAGAACAGAGTCATTTGGATGTGATAACCAGTTTGGAGCATTTTCCTCTCCAGATGATCAATGCTTTTATTCCCGATCAGATAGTTGTGTTCTCAGGTGCCTTGGAAGGAGAGGTGGATGTAACTGGTACATTGGAAAGACCACGACTTGATGGAGAACTGAATTTCAATGAGGTATCGTTCTATGCTCCTCAAGCAGGGACACGCTACCGCTTTGACAAAAGACCTGTTTCTTTGACTTCCAGCAGACTCTTATTCGACAAGTTTGCCATTTATACTACAGCAGAGAATCCGTTGACGATAGATGGCAATATTGATTTTGCGAATATCAGTAATCCTATCGCAAATCTAAGGGTAGAAGCCAACGATTATGCGTTGCTTGATGCCGTAAAGACGAAAGAAAGCCTGCTTTATGGAAAAATCTATGTAGATATCAATGCCACACTCCGTGGCCCGTTACTTGAAGGTCCCGTGATGCGTGGAAACATGAATGTGCTTGGAAATACCAATGCCACGTATGTGATGACCGACTCTCCTTTGACAGTAGAAGATCGTCTGGATGGTCTGGTGACCTTTACCTCTTTTGCTGCTGAGGAAGAAGGAATGGATGAACAAACCACCACCCTTGCCCTTGGTGGTATGGACATGCTTATGACGGTGCATATAGACGATGCGGTGCGTTTAAGGGCAGATCTTTCTGTCGATCGCAGCAAATATGTGGAACTAACGGGTGGTGGTGACTTGAGTATGCGTTACACCCCACAAGGCGACATGAATCTGACGGGACGATATACCATCACCAATGGTATGATGAGGTATTCACTGCCAGTGATTCCTCTGAAAGATTTTATTATTACCAGTGGCAGTTATGTGGACTGGCGTGGTGACATGATGAATCCTCGATTGAACATTACTGCTACAGAACGTACGCGTGCTACTGTGAGCAACAGAGGAGATGAAGGTGGGTCTCGCAGAGTGGAATTTGACGTCTCCGTAATTATCAGGAATACGCTGGAATCACCCGACTTGTCGTTTGATCTGTCTGCACCAAGTGATGCAGAAGTGCAGAATGAGTTGATGTCATTAAGTGCTGATGAACGTGGAAAGCATGCAATTACCATGTTGGCAACGGGTATCTATTTAGGTGGCGGTGCAACATCCGGAGAAAGCCTTTCCATGGGTACAGCTTTAAATAGTGTGCTGCAGAGTCAGATTAATGCGTTGGCAGGCTCTACCATGAAGAATGCCAACTTCAGTATGGGTATTGAAAATAGAACGGATGGTGCAGGCAGTACGCTTGTGGATTACAGTTTCCGTTATTCACAGCGATTCTTTAACGACCGTGTGCAAATCAATATTGGTGGCAAAGTAACGACAGGAAATAATGCTACGAATAATGCTGAATCGTTTATCGATAATGTTTCCTTGGAGTACCGTGTGGATAAGTCGGGTACGCGTTATTTACGTGCTTTCCATAATAAGAATTATGAAGACTTGCTGGATGGAGAAGTTACGGAAACGGGTGTGGGTGTGCTCTTCCGCAAGAAGATGGACAGCTTGAGTGAATTATGGATTTTCGGAAAGAAATAGGAGGGTGTATGGAAAAGAAGGAAAAACAAATATTTGGTGTTCTGCATTCTCTGCTCTGCCTTTTTATGCTCTTTGCATGGAATTCGTGTATCTCTACGAAAGACTTGCCAGAGGGAGAGATCCTATATACTGGTCAGAAGTCCATGGTGGTAAACAACTTCTACCCACATACCTATGGGCGTGTGGCATTGGAGGAGGTTGAGGCGGCGGTTGCCACTGCTCCCAACAATTCCTTTATGGGGAGTTCCACCATTACATTACCTTTCTCTTTCCATTTATGGGCGTATAATACCTATGCCAAAGCAGAAAAAGGATTGGGCAAATGGATGTTCGATCATTTTGCCAAAGAACCAGTCCTATTGTCGTCTGTCAATCCCGATATCCGTGTGCGAGCAGCGAAGAACGTATTGCGCGACTATGGCTTCTTTAATGGGAATGTCAGTTATGAAACATTCATTGACAAGAATGATTCCCTAAAGGCAAAGTTGCAATACACCTTGGATATGGGCACTCCTTCATTTATAGACTCTGTAGAGTATCGTGGTTTCCGTACCGCCTCCCTTCGTATTATAGAGCGTGGACGTGCCCGAACCTTGATACCTCCAGGTACCCAGTTTAACGTTACTTCCTTGAATGACGAACGTACCCGTATTAGCAACCTGCTTAGAAACTCCGGACGTTTTTATTTCCGTCCTGATTATATGATTTATCAAGCAGATACAACCTTGGTGCCTGGGAGGGTAAGCATGAGGCTTGTACCTGTTGAGGGACTTCCTGAAGCAGCGGAACGTTCGTTCTATGTGGGCAACAAGTCCATTTCCATCATGGGGCGTAATGGAGAATCACCTAATGATTCCATTGAATATGAAGACTTGACGATCAAGTATCATGACAAGCTAAAAATAAGACCAAAGATCCTGAAACGCTGGGTTACTTATTCAGATTATCGGATGAAACGTAGGATGGAGGATAGTGCCAGCATTATCGGACGCTTGTTCCGTCCCGAGAATCTTTATAGTCTCCATCGACAAAACCGTGTTATGGAGCGACTGACGAATACGGGTATCTTCCGTTATATAGATATGCAGTACATCCCTCGTGACTCTGCCTTGGTTTCAGATACACTGGATGCCAATATCAATCTGATGCTGGATAAGCCCTACATGCTCGAAGCCGATTTCAATGCGAAATTCAAGAGTAATAATCAGGTGGGACCAGGAGCCTCTGTGACGCTCTCTAAAAATAATATCTTTGGAGGTGGTGAAACGTGGAATGTCACGTTAGATGGCTATTATGAATGGCAGACGGGAAAATATAGCTCTTCTGATATGAATAGTTACCAGGTCGGAGTATCATCTTCATTGGTCTTCCCGCGCATCTTGTTCTTCCGTCTGGGGAAGAGAGAGTACGACTTTCCTGCCACTACAACCTTCCGTGTGTATGCCAATGTGCTGAATCGACCTAAGTATTATAACATGCGGTCGTTTGGAGGAAATGTAACCTATGAATTTCAGCCCACCACGCGTTACAAGCATAGTTTCACTCCATTTAAGTTGGCATTCAATACCTTGAGTCGTATGACTCCAGAGTTCGAGCAACTTATTCAGGAGAATCCTGCGCTCTATATCAGTCTGCAAGACCAGTTCATCCCCAGCATGAATTACACGATGACTTATGACAACTCTGGACGTGAAGGTGTGAGACATCCGCTTTGGTGGCAGAATTCCTTTACTTCTGCGGGCAATTTCACCTCCTTAGCCTATAAGATTGGTGGAAAGGACTTTACGGAGCGTGGTAAGAAGATGCTGGGTGTTCCTTTTGCGCAGTTCTTGAAGTTGACAACCGAGTTGCGTTACCATTACATCCTCGACAAGAACCAGATGATAGCAGCACGCGTTCTTGGAGGTTTCATCTGGTCGTATGGAAATGCCTCTACGGCTCCCTACATGGAACAGTTCTACATAGGTGGAGCGAACAGTGTGCGTGCTTATACTACCCGTAGTGTAGGACCGGGTGCCTATCCTCCTGATGAGAACAAGTACTCGTTTATCAACCATGTAGGAGATATGCGTATTGAGGCCAATGTGGAATATCGTTTCCGCTTGGTGGGTGATTTAGATGGCGCTGTTTTTCTGGATGCAGGTAATGTGTGGATGTTGCGCAAAGACACCTATCGTCCCGGAGCCCAGTTCGCTTTGAAGAACTTACCTAAGCAGATGGCATTAGGCACTGGCTTGGGTTTGCGTTATGACATGGACATCTTGGTGTTCCGCTTAGATCTGGGTGTGGCACTGCATCATCCTTATGATACAGGAAAGAAAGGATATTACAATATACCGAAGTTCAAAGACGGACTGGCCTTGCACTTTGCTATTGGCTATCCGTTCTAAACATGAAGTAATAAACATTAAACGTTAACTATATGAAACCAACATTGTTTTTGCTTGCTGCTGGCATGGGAAGCCGCTATGGAGGCTTGAAGCAGCTCGATGGTCTGGGACCTAATGGGGAGACTATCATGGATTATTCTATTTACGATGCCATCAATGCAGGATTTGGTAAACTGGTGTTTGTTATCCGCAAGGATTTTGAGGCAGATTTTCGTGAGAAGATTATTTCCAAGTACGAAGGACACATTCCTTGCGAACTGGTGTTCCAGTCGCTCGATGCATTGCCAGAAGGCTTTACCTGTCCTGAAGGGCGCACCAAGCCTTGGGGAACCAACCATGCTGTGATGATGGGTGCCTCTGTGATCGATGAACCATTCGCTGTGATTAACTGCGATGATTTCTATGGGCGCGATTCCTTCCAGGTGATGGGGCGCTGGCTTTCTGCACTACCAGAAGGCTCTAAAGGCACTTATGCAATGGTGGGTTTCCGTGTAGGCAATACGCTTAGTGAGAGCGGCACTGTGTCACGTGGTGTATGTGGTACAGATGAGAAGCAATTGCTTACCACAGTGGTGGAGCGTACCAAGATTCAGCGTATGGACGGTGAGGTGAAGTACCTCGATGAGAACAACCAGTGGGTAGCTGTTCCTGAAACTACGCCCGTGAGCATGAACTTCTGGGGATTTACACCAGATTATTTCGCTCACAGTCAGGAATACTTCAAGAGTTTCCTAAGCGATCCGAAGAACATGACCAACCTTAAGAGCGAATTCTTCATCCCTTTGATGGTCGATAAGCTTATCAATGAAGGGACTGCCACTTGTGAGGTGCTCGATACAACCAGTAAGTGGTTTGGTGTTACCTATCCAGAAGACCGTCCTGCTGTGGTAGAGAAGATAGCAGCTCTGGTAGCAGATGGCACCTATCCAGCCCACCTCTTCTAAACGGATTATCTAATCACTATAAGAAAGAAGGAGATAGACACCTATCTCCTTCTTTTTGTTGTGGGCTATTTCAGTAGTCGCTGTAGCAGCTCTGGTTCGTTGGTGGTAATGTAATCCACCCCTTGATCGATGAAGTAACGCAAGTCCTCCTCCTTATCCACTGTCCACACATTTACTTCCAAGCCCTGTTGGTGCGCTTCTTCTATCCATTCTGGGTGCTTCTGGAAATCGCTCATAGAGTAGTCTATACCCGCAAACCCCAATGCTTTGATACGGTCTGGCCGAATGTCGCCGTTAAGATAGTATATCTTCGTGTCAGGCAGCGCTTTCTTGAATTCCAGACAGGCATTGATAGAGAAGGAGATGATGTCTGTGCGGTCGATCAATTTGTACTTTTTCAGAGCCTTGACGATTTTCTTTACAGCTTCGTCTTCACGGATGAAGCTGGACAGTGGTTTCATCTCCAGCACTAAGCGTATGTCAGGATGTTTCAATGCACATTTCAGGTATTCATCGAGTGTAGGCAATGTCTCCCCATTATCCAACTTAATTTGGCGAATAGTTTTCAGTTTATCTTCCTCCATGTTGGCACCTTTGTAGGTCTTGTCATGATCCACTACCAGTTTGCTATCAGCAGTAAGCCAGACATCAAATTCAGAGCCAAAACACTTGATGGAGTCCGCCTTGATCAGTGAGGAAAGAGAGTTTTGAGCAGAACCTTCGATTTTCCAATAGCCGCGATGGGCCACCACTTTTACTTGTGCGCTCAAGCCCATGCACCATAGGCACAGGAGTGCAATGAAAAAAAATCGTTGTTTCATAGTTGTAATTCTTTATTTCAAGCAAAAATAAGAAAAAAGTATGAAAAAATGCGTCAAGACTATGTTTGTGAGTAAATAATCTTTACTTTTGTATGGAAAAATCTGCAATGAAAGGAATGTATGAAGTTTGATGTAGTAGTCATAGGTGGAGGCTTGTCGGGCTTGGTCTGTGGTATCAGGCTCCAGGAAGCAGGTTTGCGCTGTGCTGTGGTTTCCATGGGACAGAGTGAGCTTCACTATTCCTCTGGCTCATTCGACTTACTTAGTCAACTTCCTGACGGTACTCCAGTGACTGATCCTGTTGAGGCACTCGACCAATTGGAAGAGGATCACCCTTATCGCCGCATTGGTAAGTTGCGCTTCGAGCACTATGCCGAGGAGATCCCTCCGATGCTCTATCGCTGCAATATCTTGGTTCAAGATGCCTTACTGGAGAATCGTTACCGCATCACGTCTCAAGGACAGATGAAACCTACGTGGTTGCCTTTTGCAGATTTCCAACTCTTCAACAATCCTCATCAGATGCCTTGGAAGAAGGCATTGATCCTGAATTTCGAAGGTTTTACGGATTTCTACGTACAGCCTATAACAGAGGCAATGCTCTCACGAGGGGTGCAGTGCCATACAGATATCGTGGCTCTTCCAAGTGTGGAGAAGTTGCGTCAGCGCCTTACGGAGCTGGCTTCCGTCAATGTGGCCAGTGTGTTCGAGTACACGGATCAGATAGATGAGCTGGTCAAGGTGATCAATCCAATGTCTAAAGACTATGATGTGGTGGTGTTGCCAGCAGTCTTCGGACTTACTTCATCTGCTTCTTATCAGTACCTGTGTTCGCGTATGGATAAGGAACTTTGCCTGGTTCCCACCATGCCGCCTTCTGTACCAGGATTGCGTACGCAGCGCCAACTGTGTGAGCGTTTCTGCCGTTTAGGTGGTACGCTTTTGAATGGCGATACGGTGGAGCGTGCCATTGTGGAGAATCATGAAGTAAAGGGTATCTTTACAGTAAACCAGGGAGAGGTGGAGCTTACTGCCACCCATTTCGTATTGGCTACGGGTAGCTTCTTCAGTCACGGCTTGGTAACAGAAGACGATGAGGTGAAGGAACCTATCTTTGGTATAGATGTGCAACAGAAAGCTCATACAGGATTTGGCGTGAAGACAGATGCACAGTTCCATCCGATGATAGGTGGACAGCGTATCAAGAATCTCTATGCCATAGGCTCTATATTGCCAGGCTTTGACCCTATGCGTGAGGGGTGTAGTGGTGGAGTCGCATTATTGACGGCATTTGCAGTGTCTAATCGCATCATTAATCAAACGGTAGAATCATGAAGAAGGAGCAGCAGAAAGGCATAGAGCAGAAGTTCGACCAGTGCATCAAGTGTACCATCTGTACGGTATATTGCCCTGTGATTCCTGTGGATTTCAATTTCCCGGGACCTCGTGAGATGGGACCTAATGGTGACTACTTGCGCGAGAAGGATGAGGATGCCTATGAAGAGGCTTTGAAGTTGTGCATGAACTGCAAACGTTGTGATGTGGCTTGTCCTTCAGGCATTCGCATTGGCGATCTTATTCAGCGTGCCCGCATCTATGGTAGCCATCGTCCTCCTGGCTTGCGCAGCCTTCTTTTGGGACGCACGGATACTATGGGTAAGTTGGGCTCTCGCATGGCTCCATTGGTAAATGCCACTACAAGCTCCTGGATATTCAAGATGGTTATGGAGAAAGTGGCACGTATCGACCGTCGTCGTACCTATCCAAACTATTCTTTGGGCACTTTCGTAGGGTGGTATCACAAGGAGAAGGAAAGACAGGAAAAGTTCCAGCACCATGTAACGTTCTTCCATGGGAGTTACGTCAATTACAATAACCCACAATTAGGGCAAGACCTGATTAAGATACTCAATGCCATGGGATATGGCGTACATCTGTTGGATGAAGAGCATAGCTGTGGCATGACGTTGATGATGAATAATCAGATGCGCAAAGCTATCTCCAATGGACGTAAGAATATGCGTGCCATCCGTAAGTCTGTGCTCGAAGAGGGTAGGAAGGTGATAGCCACCTCTTCGACAGTAGCCTATACACTTCGTGAGGAATATCCTCATCTCTTCGACCTTGACAATGCTGATGTGCGTGACCAGATAGAGACGGCCACCCGTTTCATCTATCGTCTGGTGGATGAAGGTAAGGCTCAGTTGGCTTTCAAGCGCGACTACTTGATGCATGTAGGTTACCACACTCCTTGTCACATGGAGCGCTTGGGATGGGGTATGTATTCCATCGCTTTGCTGCGCCAGATACCAGGTGTAGATCTGGTGGTACTGCCTTCAGAGTGCTGTGGCATGGGTGGCACCTATGGATACAAACGCGAAAACTATGAAACCTCACAGAAGATAGGTGAAAAACTCTTCAGTGATATCCGTGAAGCCAACGTACACACTGTGGCAACTGACTGCGAGACCTGCAAGTGGCAAATCGAGATGTCTATCCATGCCAAAGTGATGCATCCTATCAGCATCCTGGCTGCTGCCCTCGATGTAGAGGCCACCCGCCAGTTGAATGGCGTCACTGTTTGATTATCTTCATATTTTACCAGAAGTCAGACTGGTTTTCAGTAATGCTTGGTGTTTCTGCGGAAATATCAAGCATTACTTTATATAATAGTGAAGTATTTTTCTGATAACACAAGGCTTTTCTGCGGAAATTGCCTGCATTACTAATGATTATTCTGCATCTCTGTGTATATTGATGCCTGTTCTTGCTGCTCAGTCACCGCTATGACTGAGGTCAGTCTCCGTTTCGCCTTAGATCAGTCAAGGTTAGGACGGAGCTCAGTCACCAACGTGACTGAGCACACGGATTAACTATCTTATTTCCAAGAGATGCCTATCTTAGGGACTAAATTTACCAAAAACACCTCACACCTCACCTCTTCCTTGTTATCTCATGATTTATATGCTTTTGTAAGGGTGAGGTGTTGTTTTGACATCTCACCACTCTTCACCCTTGTTGTCTTTGAGAGGCTCTCATAAAGGTGAGGTGTGGTGAGGAGTGTCTTCAACACCTCACCCCTGTAAGTGAATGTATGTTAATGTGTTACATCCAAAAGGTGAGGTGTGAGGTGTTTTTGTGAAAATTCGCCAGAAGATTTTGTTGGAGAGAATTTCAAAATAGACTTCACACTTCACATGGATTGAGAAATAGTATATACATTATTCCGTTTCTGATGTAAATATAAAGTAGAGACTTCACAAGACTTCACACTGACTTCACACAGGAAAGCGTGAAGTCTCTATATCTTCCTAAGACGTAATAAGAATATGGATATCCATTGATTATCAAGTAGTTATACTCTATAAAGTATGAGGTTTGTGTGAAGTCTTGTGAAGTCTCATTGATAGATTTAACTTCATAACTGGCAGATATATAGTCGTTTAAGCAACGCCTGTGAAGTCTCAAGCCAAAAAAGATTCATGCTAAAATACGGCATTTGCTAAAATCAGAAAAACTCATTACATTTGTTGCCGTTACCTCTATGGCTGAAAACGAATAAACATTATATAGCTTGATTATTAGGAGTTTTACATATTGTTTCAGTCTTTGGCTGATAGTAGTGCTGATGGCTGCCTGTGAGCGTAGCCACCCGCAGGTGGAGGCTGTCTTACAGCAAGCTGATGCCCTGATGGAGGCTCATCCCGACAGTGCCTTCTCCCTGCTTGATTCACTGCACGTTCGTGAACCATTATCAAAGAAAGAGACAGCCCGTTATGCCTTGCTGCTGGCAAAGGCAACAAATAAGACTTACCGCCCTTTATTGCATTGCGATTCTTTATTAGAAATCTCTCTTAGTTATTATAAAAAATCCACCCTTGAACGGGCTACGGCATTACTCTACAAAGGAAGGCTTGAGGAGGAAATGGGACAGATGGAGAGTGCGATTGAGTTGCTACAAGACGGCTTATTTATCTTGCCATCAGATTCAAGTCATAACGAGACAAGGAAATATCTGTTAAGTTCATTGGCTAATATATATAGTGATGCGGGATATTTTGAAAAGTCTCTTTTTACTTACGATGAATTATATAGAGCCTCTGCCTCAGAGAAGGACAAAGCCATAGCCTTGTCTGGATTTGCATTCTATTATTCTGCTATCGAAAAAGCCGATTCTGCACTTTATTATGACCGTAAAGCACTCGAAGCTTCCTATCTTTCAAATGACTCTATGCTGATATCACAATTAGAACATAATCTGGGATTAGACTTATATTATTATGATGAGCTGGACTCTGCTTTGATACACGTTCGTAATGCAATAGAGCAATTGCCCCAGAATCATTTCCAAGAACAGAAAAACTATTATGGCACTCTGGGAAAGATTTATTATAAACAAGGTCTGGTAGAAAGTGCTGTCACATATTTGAATGCAAGTATTGATTCTTTGGGCTATACAAAAGGGGAAATAGGAACGTTATACAATCTCTCTCAAATAGAAAAGGATAGAGGTAGTTATGCTTCAGCCGTCCAATACCTTGAGAAATACATTAATAATATTGATTCACTCTATAGCACAGAGAAAGAAACGGCAATAGATAAACTGATCCATGAATATGACGTGAAAGCAAAGGTTCAAATTGAAGAAAACAGAAACAAATCTCTCCGATCTGTCATTGTTATTATAGGCTTGACCTTACTTTCTTTAGTTGTCATTATATATCAATATGTCTTAAACAAGAAAGAGAAGAAGCAACTTCTACTAAAGAATGATATAGAAAAGAGAGAACAAAGAATATATAATTTATTATCTACCATTAATGAAAACAACAAACTCATTTCATTATTGAAGCAGACTCTTGCAGAATCTCAAGACGAACATAAGAGAATTCTGTATGAAAATAAAATAAGCGAACTCTGCAAACTGCTGGAATCAAAAGAAATAGAACTGAGGATGCTTCAAGTTGGCCTATTTAGGCAAACAGATATTTACAAGAAAATAAAATTATATCAGAAGCAAAATGAAAGTAAAAAGCGTACAATAGCCGACAAAGTCTTATCATATTCGGAACAAAAAGAGCTCAAAGACGTTCTCTTTGACTTCTGCAAAAACTTTATCAATGAACAAAAAGAGAATCATCCTGACTATACAGAAGAGGATATTTTGCTCAATTGTTTAGAAGAATATACGGATTTTGACACTAAGACTATTGCCCTGTGCTTCGGATTCACTTACAACCAACCTATCATACAGCGAAGACACAGAATGAAGAATAAATAGGCTTATGAAATGGATGTTATGGGTCATTGTCTGATAACACATTGATAAACTGCCTGTTATAGAAGACTCCATGTTATGGTTTTTCTTTGTTTTATTGTTTTGTCGATAGTATTTTTGCTATTGATAAACCAATTTGTTAATCTATAATTCTGTATTATTATGAAACTAAAACAGAAAGCACTGATTATTATTCTTATGATGTTATTTGGTGTGCCCTATTTTTCTTCAGTAGGTAAAGTATCAGCACAATCAGAGCCTAAAATTAACATCTTAGAGAAAAAAGAAAGACCTATTATCCGTTCTCCTATCAGTTATGATATTGACATGGAGGTCGAGAGTGTGAACAACACCTTATCTATTATGTTCTCAGGCTATCTGCCCGATGCTAACATCACTGTGACCGATGCAAATGGCACTATTGTCATTCAGCAGACACTCGTTATTATCTGCACTGGAACTACATTCTACGTTTCTCCAGACGATAGCTATCCTTATGACATTATGATTACCTCCCCAGCATTAGATATCGTGGGGCAGATAATCAATGAATAGCTTAATTCGTCATGAAAATCATTTTATTAACAATTTAAATCTAAAAGACATGAAAACAGCAAAATTAATTTTGGCAAGCCTTACATTAGGCTTAATGGTAGCTTCCTGCCAAAGCGGTTTGGAAGAAGTATTGGAACCAAGTGCAGTTCAGGACAAACAGGCTTCTACTCGTGCGGATGAAGATACTCCAATAGGTGAAGTGGTCATAGATAGACAAGCTACAGAATCGGGAATTGCAGGACCTTCAATTATCGGCGGTACTACATCTTTTGCATATACTGTTTCCCCTCCAGCAGGAACAACGACAGTCTGGAGTTATTCTCCATTGATAACTTTAAATACCCTTTATAGTGACAATAGTGTTCTTGTTGTTTCGCTTAATTATCCTAATTCTCCAGCAGATGAATACATATACGCTCGTTATTATAATGCAGACGGTAGCCTCAACAGTATAGAAACGAAGCTGGTTGGGATAAACGGACCACACAAAGATTGGAGCAGTGTGAGAGTAGAACGTGCTTCCGATGGTGTAGAAGCATATCCTTCAACTGCTGTAGGCATGGAACCAAACACTTGGTATAATGCATACTTAACTGCTCCTAATTATGTGACAATAACAGGATGGGAGTTCTCCAATGCAAGTGATATCACATATAATTACAATAAGACTCAGTGCTATTTTAAAACAGACAGCCAAGGTTGGACATCAGTACAGGTTAAAGCAAAGATGTCACCTTACAATGTCACCAAAGTGATTTTGGACAAAATACTCTATGATTAGAATATCCTGAAATACTTTGTAGTTGTCAAAATTATTCTTTTTCTTTGTACAAAATAGTAAAACCTAAATTCTGTATGTATGAAGAAACCATGTTTTGTAATAATAGCTTTTATAACTCTTATGCTTCCCATATTCCATAGCCTTCCCCTCAGTGCCCAAAACGTGGTACTGAGCGGGGAGGTGACGGATGCCCAAACAGGGGAACCGCTGATAGGCGTGACGGTGTATAACACTCAGCGACGCTCAGGCACCACTACTAATTCACAGGGAAACTACGCCATCACCCTGCCCAGCGGCAGACCATTAGAGTTAGTATTCAGCTATGTTGGTTATGCCAGCCAGACGCAGACACTCACGCTGGCACGTGACACAAAACTGGACATACAGCTTAGACAAGACACCCAGAATCTGCGTGAAGTACAGGTCTATGGCACCCGTCATAACTTTGGGGTGCAGAGTTCGCAGATGAGTGCTATAGCTGTGAGTGCAGACCAGATCAGGAAGATGCCTACCCTGCTGGGCGAAGCCGATGTACTGAAGTCACTGCAGAGACTGCCAGGTGTGCAAAGCAGCGGTGAAGGACGTGCAGGCATCCATGTGCGTGGAGGTGAGAACGACCAAAACCTTTTCAGCATCGATGGCATCACGCTCTACAACCCTGAACACTTGCAAGGTTTTACCTCGGCGATGAATGCTGATGTGATGGACGATGTGGTGCTTTACAAAGGTGCATTCCCTGCCCGCTATGGCTCACGTCTCTCCAGTGTGGTGGACGTAAGCCTACAAGAAGGTGACTCAGAACGTCATCGTCTCTCTGTCACAGCAGGTATGCTGGCCTCCCGCCTACAGGCAGAAGGTCCGCTATGGAAAGGGCACACCTCTTATAATATTGCAGCCCGCGTATCTTACTTCAATGCCATCGTGAAACCTATGCTTAAGGAAGTGATCTATGATAATCCGGGGCAGATGAACAACTACAGCAACATGCGCTACTATGACATCAATGCCAAGATTACCCATCGTTTCTCTGATAAAGCCAAACTTTCGGCCATTTTTTACAACGGGCATGATGAAAATATGGCTACACCCAATGAGACGGACCTACACTTCGAATATGAAAAATGGGAGATGCTCGACAACAAAAGAGTAAAGACGGGTACAGGCTACATAGATAAGGAGGACCATACACGCACATCCAACCAATGGGATAACTTGTTGGGAGGCCTGCTCTATATACACCAATTTACACCCACCTTACGGCTGGATGCCGCTATAAGCTACAGTGGTTACAAATACAAACTGGAGAACGCCTCCAGCTTCTCCAACCGCGTGAGCCTGTCAAGCTGGGATCACGATGCCGATGGAGCAGAGCTTTTTTCCTTGGATAAAACAGAGAACAGCACAAAATACCATTCGGAAGTGCAAGACCTAAACATGAGAGCAGCCCTTTCATACAAATGGCGCGACAAGCATGAAATAGGTGGAGGCATACAGGGTGGCAACATCCGTATCACCCCAACCGTTCTACCCAAATATTATCAATTTAAGAAAGCTGCGCCCGATACAAAGACTGTTTGGAACATAGGACTTGGCGATGACCGCTATAAGGTCACTGAACAGGTATTGAGCAACAACCTGACCAAACAGACCGACCTAAAAACCATTTCCGCCTATGCAGAGGATGATTGGAGCATAGCTTCATGGCTGAAGGCCAACATTGGCTTGCGTCTGCAAGGCTACAATTCTGATGGAGAAACACATCTGGAAATAGAACCTCGCGCATCTATGCGACTTTCAATAACAAAGAATGCCTCTTTCAAAGCTGCTTATGCCCGAATGTCACAAGGCATGCACCTACTAAGCAGTGGTAGTCTGGTATTCCCCTCGGACATCTGGGTGCCCATAGGTAAAGATATGGAGCCAGGCATTTCCGACCAACTATCGTTGGGTTATAGCCATGAGTTGAAGAACGGCATTCTGCTTTCTGTAGAGGGCTACTATAAATGGCTGAAGAATATGGTGGATTACAGAGAAGGTCACTCATTCCTGCAAGCCAAAAACTGGGATGAGGTAATAGCAGTGGGAGACGGACGATCCTATGGTGTGGAACTATTGGCGCAGAAGACCATAGGTAATACCACAGGACAGGTGAGCTATACATGGAGTAAATCACTGCGCACCTTCGACCGTGAAGGTATGGTGTTGAACGATGGCAGGGAGTACTATGCCATAGGCGACCGCAGGCACAACTTCAACATAAGCATCACACAGCGTCTGAGTAAGAACTGGGATTTCTCTGCGGCATGGACCTACCAGACAGGACGGCGGGCTACCATTAACACCACCACGATGACAGGCGGCATCTTTGACGAATTCAACAACTATTACCCCACAACCTCCGACCCAGGGCAAGTGGATTATACACAGAATCCTGCCTACGAAGAGTTTGCTGCTGCCTATTACACAGAGACCTACATAGACCACATAGTACGCCTGGATTCTTACAGACAGCGTAACAGCTACATAATGCCTGCCATCCACCGTTTGGACATCAGTTTGAGCCATCATGGCAGCATAGGTATCGGGGAGATGATCTGTGATATTGGCATCTATAATCTTTACTGCCAGCAGAATATCTCCTCCGTTTACTGGGGATATACCAACAACAGACGCACCTTGAAAGGCGTGTGTATGTTCCCCATCATGCCATCAATAAGTCTCACTCTAAAACTCTAAGTCGCCATGAAAAATATATATTACTTTACTTTTTTGATCCTTGGACTTATCACTTCATCCTGTGAGCGTGACCTTGATTTTGACACTCCTTCTGAAGAAAGTAAAGGGATAATGGTCATAAATGCAGTAGCTGTGTCAGGTAGTCCTCTAACCGTTTTCTTAAATAAGACCTTTCCTGTAGGAAAGACGCCACGACTCACGGCTCCTGACTACGATGAGGCCATATTTTTCAAAGATGATATCGCCACAGATTATGTTTCTAGCATTTATTATGACAATACAGCTATCATTGACGCACAAGTGGAGGCAACAGTCAACGGACAACAAACCTATACGTTGACTTTGAACAAGGACAAGGAATACGTTTGCGACTATGTGGCACAAGCAGGCGACCATATCACTGTAAGTGCATCGGCTGATGGGCAGGTTGTACAAGCAGAGACCATCGTCCCAGCAAAGCCAAAGATAGAAGTACTGAATCACGAAGTGCTAGACCAGAACCCCTATCAAGATAGGAATGGACTCTTTGGTGGCACGGATACCATCGTGCGATTGACTTGCCGTATCACAGACTTGGGGGGCGAACAGTATTATAGGCTTAGGATTAGGAGTGAAAAGGCTGATCATTACGATATTATGACTTCTTTCGACATGGAAAAGAGAGAACCCATCTATACCACCATGGTCTATTACTATATGCAGGATGTTTATTTCTCTGAGGACGAACTCTTCAAAGACATAAGACTGACCACAAGCATGGGTGGGTGGAATACCAACTTCTCTACTGTATTTGATAATTCACTGATAAAAAACGGAAATTACACAATTACAATAGATAGCCCCAAAGCCAGTAATACCAGTGGTTATCTTCGAGCACTGACTGTTCCTCTGAGTAGCGATGGGATAGATTTCAGACCGCGTGTGATGGTAGAATTACAGGCCATAAGTCCTGAACTATACAAATACATGAAATCGCTGCAACTCTACCAAGTATCTTCTAATGATACTTATTCTGAACCTGTGCAGATCTACAGCAACGTCCAGAACGGTTGGGGCATCCTTGGTGCCCTAAGCTATGACAGGCATTTCGTGGAGTATGGGGACTGAAAAGAAAAAGGAGAGCTATGAGGCCCTCCTTTTCTATTATTAATTCAATTGATGCAATGTAATGCTCGATGGGTGTGCCTTGTCGTGGTAGATCTTGATATCCGACTTCACGAAGTCTTTCTCATCAGCTTTGGTAATATCGATGAACTGCTGAGGATTCAGGTCGTTCAGTGGGAACCAGGTACTTTGGATTTGTACTACCATGCGGTGACCCTTGCGGAAGCAATGGGAGATGTCAGGCAAGGCAAAGCGTACCTGCGTGATCTTTCCAGGCTTGAAGGCTTCGGGGAACTCGAAGCTGTTGCGGTAGCGCCCACGCATCACTTCGCCACGCACCAGCATCTGGTAACTGCCCATCAGGGTGGTAAGAGGGCGACCGTCATTGTAAAGCTGAGCATAAGTCTGTGGGTAGCTGAAGTCTTCTGGGTATTCATCGATGACTTTCACCACAAAGTCGGCATCGGTGGTACTGATGGATACCAGCAAGTCCGCGATGATCTCACCAGTAAAAGTGCAATCCTCCGTCATAGGCTCGCTGTAGAAGGTAAGTACATCGGGGCGGCGAGAAGCGAAACGCTGGTCGTGCGTCATGTATTCACGCGCCCTTCCACGACTGATCTGGTCGGTATAAGGCACCGGATGATCGGGGTCTGACACATACTCGGAGAACGACTTGCTTTTCTGTGGGGCTTGAAGGGAGAGCTTGCCACCTTCATGCAGGTAGATCTTGGTCTCCTTACTGTTCTTTGGAGGCCATGTATCGAATGTCTTCCACTCATCGGCACCTGTGACATACATTTTAATGTGGTTGTCAAGGTCTGGGTTAGGACCTTCGCCGTTGAGGTAATACTGGAAGAAGGGGAACTCCACATCGTTGAGGTAGTATTCTGAGGTATTTGCGCCAAACCAAATGTCGCCCAGGTGGTTACCGCGGTCGCGCTCCCAAGCTCCGTGGAACCAAGGACCCATGATGAACTGTGTCTGCGTCTGAGGGCTAAGACTCTTCAGCGCCTTGTAAGTGCCCCAAGTACCATAGCAATCCTCAGCATCGAAAAGGCCGCCCACTACCAATACGGCTGGTTTCACATCGTGCAGATGCGGACGGGGATCGCGTGCCTTCCAGAAGTCATCGTAGTTGGGGTGTGCCATCAGGTCCTTCCAGAAAGCGATACTGTCGCCCATCAACTCTGTAAGCGCCTTGTTGGTCTTCTTACGCAAGAAGAAGCTGTATTCATCATCAACGAAAAATGGTTTCATGCGCGTTTGGGTGGTTCTTGGGGTAGGGCGCGGGCGTCCAAAACTCTGTCCCACAAAGTTGAGCATGTCTGTAATCATCAGCACACCGTGATGGTGATAGTCATCACCCATCCACCAGTCGGTCACAGGTGCCTGAGGAGCCACAGCCTTCACGGCAGGATGACCGCTTAGTCCGGCCATTGTGGTGTAGAACCCAGGATAAGAAGTGCCTAAGACACCAATACTTCCATTGCTTTGCACATTGTGCATCAACCATTCGGCAGTGTCGTAGGTGTCGCTGGCTTCATCGATGTCTTGGTTACTCTGCTTGTTCTCAATGAAAGGACGTACATCCACAAACTCTCCTTCGCTCATCCATTTACCACGCACATCCTGGATCACGATGACATATTTCTCGCGGGAATAGTTGCGTAGTTTTCCCCAAAGGATGCTGGAATAACCTTCACCATAAGGTGATGCCTGATAGCAGGTGCGGGTCATCATAATCGGAGTAAGTTTTCCTGCATTGATGGGTTCATAGATGGCTGTGAAGAGTCTCACGCCATCACGCATGGGTATCATTACTTCACGCTTGGTATAGTTGCGTTCTACCCATTCACGGGTGATGTCTTGGGCACTGAGGCTCAGGGTTATCAGTAGCAGACAAAGACTTGTCAGCAGATTTCGGCTTTTGTTCATGTTGAAAAATGTTTAATGGTTTTGTTACATGCTCGCAAAAATAGCGGTTTCTTCGTAAACTGCCAAATAAAGCTGTGATTGTATATATAAAAAAACAGCAGACGTTATCTGCTGATTCTCTGATTGTCGGAAAGAGGCGACTCGAACGCCCGACCCCTACGTCCCGAACGTAGTGCGCTACCAACTGCGCTACTTTCCGATGCCTGCTTGAGGCTTAGTGGTGTCACCAGGAATCGAACCGGGGACACAAGGATTTTCAGTCCTTTGC
>JAGCFP010000057.1 GCA_017650045.1 Bacteroidaceae bacterium
AATAGATTCATATATCCTTGTACCTGACGATGATACTTCTCTTGTGGTTGACCGAACTTAAAGTCGACTACCACCAACTCATTACCATGTTGCATCACGCGGTCTGGACGGCGTTTCATTAATTCATCATGTTCCATCCAAATGATGTCACACTCATTGAGCAATTTCCACTTGCCACTGTACCAGTCTTGAACTTCTGGCAGCGTTAGGGCACGTTCAACCAATGCCTTGATTTCCTGTTCCTCAGCTTGAGAGCCTATCACTCCCTCGAAAACCAAGCGATTGATAGCTTGCTGCACATCTTACTTGGTACCTATGGCAGAAAACACCTCATGGAGCAGTTTACCTCTATTGATGAAACGCTGTGGAGATTCTTCATCATCCACACCTGCAATAAAATCAGCAGAGCGGTTGGATTGGCGAAATTGTATCTTTGGTTTCACGCTTACCATCTCCACATCTAGGGATTGTTGCTGCTTAGTCAATTTGTTATGCCCCTTAGATTTAGCTTTTGATTGATCTGTAATGAGGGTTCCTAGTTCATAGATGGCTTCTTCTGAATCCCAAGTTCCCAAAGAAGATTCTGCCAACTTAGGAATTACATATTCCAATAATCCATTAATATTGGCAGGATTTTTCTTCTTGGATTTCTCATTTGAAGAGTTAGCCTTGCTCCAAATCAGCAAATTCTTTTCTGCACGAGTTACTGCTACATAGAGCAGGTTCAGATTGTCCACCCACAACTGCAAACGTTCTTTTTCATAAGCCTCCTGATAAAGTGAGTCGCGCATTTGTTTGCCATAATTCATTGGTACAATGTCGAGCGCATTGAAAGGTGGTTGTTCTACACTCTTATTCCACATCAGAAGTTCGTGGTCACTTTCAAGAGTCCAGTCGCAGAAAGGTATCAATACTGTATGGAATTGCAACCCTTTAGATTTATGGATGGAGAGTACTCTGATGCCGATGGTTTCACTACCTGGAATGGATTTTTCACTGAGCTCCTCTTCCCAATAACTGAGGAAGGCAGTCATGTCAGAAGAATGGTCGGCAAGATATTGTGCCACTTCGTCCATAAAGTAGAGTAGGTAGGCATCTTGCTCTTTAATTTTGTCTAATTCAAAGATTGAATAGAGCTCTTCAATCAGTTCGTATAGTGGTAATTGGCTAAGCTCATCCATGTGTTCTGAAAATGCTTGCGGAAGAATTACCTGCTGACTATCCTTTGAGAAAATTGAATGCCATGAGGCAGGATGTTCAGCCTTATGCAGCAACTCAAATCCTAAACGTAGGGAAGCTTGTGCCACCACATTGGCAGGGTCGGCCAGCACTCTCAATGCATCTATTAATAGGCAGACAGCTTCTGATGCATTTAAGAGGAATGCTTCGTCAGACACCAGATGAATACCTAATTCTGTTTCAAAATAAGTGGCGATTTCTGGTAATTTAAGTTTGTTGCGCAGTAAGATGGCCATTTGGTTGGGCTCAATCCCACTTTCCAACAAGTGCTTCACTTCCTCACCCAGTTGGTTGATGGTCTCATCTACATAGTCTTGTGCTGAGTTTACCAAGCTGACCTTCACATATCCCTTATTCTTTTCTTTATCCTCAGGCAGAATTTGCTCAACATCACTGTAGGCCTGCTGTAACTTTTCATATTCCTCTTCAGGTTCTTTAGGAGTCAATTCTCGGAAGTAAGGCAGAGCATGAAGAAACAGCGCATTATTGAAGTCCACTATGTAACTTTCACTGCGTCGGTTGTGTTTGAGTGATTCTACTGTGATATGTCGATGAAACTCTCCATTCGCGGTTCCCAATCGATTCAGAATGTTCCAATCACCATTACGCCAGCGGTAGATGCTTTGCTTCACATCGCCAACTATCAAACTGTCTTTACCTTCTGATAGAATGTTGTCCAGCAGTAACTTGAAGTTGTCCCATTGCATGCTGCTGGTATCTTGAAATTCGTCAATCATCACATGCTTGATGCTGGAGCCAATCTTCTCAAAAATAAAGTTAGCATCACCTTTCTCCATCAAACTATGTAGTAGGGCATTGGTACCAGAAAGCAGGAAACGATTAGCCTCTTTGTTGTCGGCATTTACTTGCTGATTGATACTATCAAGCAATTGAAGTTTACTGAGGTGCTTCAGAGAAAGCTGGCAGGTATTGATCAGACGAGCGTCTTGTGAGCGTTTCTTTTCTGTTTCTTCTAGCAGCGGAAGCAGATCGTTTTGAGCGATGATTATTATCTCATCTCTGCGTTTGGAGGCTTTGGAACACCAGGCATCTGCACTCTCCAGATGCTTCTCTACAGTGGCATTACGTACCTTCTCTTCATCGAGGAAGGTACCTTGAACCAATTTCTTGAAATAGCTGCTTATACCCTTGGATTTATTGGAGAGGTCATCTTCTGTCAGTCCATTATTATCTAATAGCTTAAAGAATCTCTCTCCATATTCTTTCATTTCCTCCAAAGCTACCATTTCCAATGCCTTCAGTTGGGCTCGATAGTCTTTTATTAATGTGGGATTACTCAGCAATAGTTCGCTTTGTGTCTTTCCATATTGCAGATAGTTCTCATTAAAAAGGTTCATGCCAAAGCGCTGAGTATCTGCAGTTACATCCCATCGCTTGCCTTCCATGATGCGCTCCTCAATGAAACTCTCAATCCAACCCAATATTTGGTTACCACGCTGCAACCCATCTATAAGATGTTCCACTGCTTGATTCACCACTCCTGTAGCATTAAGTTCGATGGTCATACCTGGCATCAGATTCAGCTCTCTAGCCAGATTGCGTATCACCTCTTGATAGAAGGCATCGATGGTCTGAACACGGAAACGCGAGTAATCATGTAAGATGTTCTGCAAGGCAATGCCGGCATTCTTCCGAATCACATCGTCAGCAACCTTCCCCTCCAGTCCTTTACTGATGCTGCGCAGGTAGGAGTCAGAATCAGCATCGCCTATGGCCAGTCCATAGAGTTGCTGGACAATGCGCTCCTTCATCTCAGCCGTAGCTTTATTGGTAAAGGTCACAGCCAATATTTGCCTATAAGCAAGAGGATTCTGTATCAAGAACTTGATATACTCCACTGCCAGCGTATAGGTCTTACCGCTGCCAGCCGATGCCTTGTAGATTTTTAGACTCATCTCTTTTTGTTCGCCCTGTCAATCAAGTCAGTAAAGAGTTTTAACCACAGAGGATCATGATTATCGGCCACAAAGTACTCTGGATGGAATTGTACTGCCAGCACGTCCCATTTGGGGAAACCTTCATAGGCCTCCACCACACCGTCGGGTGCATGGGCAGTCACCTTCAAATCGGGTGCAATGTCTTTTACACCTTGGTGGTGGAAAGAGTTCACGCGTACTTCTTCCAGTCCTATGAGTTGGTAGAGGTAAGAGTCTTTTGAAATGCTGATGCTGTGCGAAGGAAACTTGCCTGGCTGACTCTGTCCGTGCTTGAGAGCTCCACGCACAGAGGAAGGAATATCTTGGTAGAGTGTGCCACCAAAGGCCACATTGAGTATTTGCGAGCCTCTACAGATGGCAAGTATAGGCTTATTGGCATTCTTCGCTGCTTCGATGAAAAGCAGTTCAGCCAAATCGCGATCTGGATCCACTGAACCAAGTGCACGCTCTGGCTCTTCGTTGTAGTTGATAGGGTCCACATCAGCTCCGCCACTCAGCAGCAATCCATCGACGCGCGCTATATAGTCGCGTGCATCGTCGGCATTATCTACAAAAGGTAGAATGAAAGGGATGCCTCCTGCTTGTTTTATAGACTCCACACAGGTATAACGCAGCGTGTACAATTGATTGCTGAAACCAGTAGTAATGCCAATGACAGGCTTAGAAGCCTGTGCCAGTGCCGTGAGGCAGAAGAGAGTCAGTATAAGACTCAGTAAAAAACTTCTTTTCATAATTACTATATATTTTATGACAAAGATAAGATAAAACGTGCACAATGCCAAAATTTTTCCTTACTTTTGCGGCATGACAAAGACCAAATATCACATCTGGCTTGGTGCCCTTATCTTTCTCCTGTCGCAGTGTGCCATGAGTCACCCGAAGGAAGAGTCTGGCAGACAATTTGCTGCTGAAGATATTCCATCTGTGATTACTGTGCCTTTCCACCTCACACCCAATAAGATGATAGCTGTGCAAGCAAAGTTGGACTCCCTACAGGGATGGTTTATCTTCGATACAGGGTCTCCACGCACCATGGTAAACCGCCGCTATTTCCATCCTTCACGTCAACGCAGTCGCAGTTACAGCCGCATCACTGATGTGAGTGGGGTGCCTATGCTTGGACGCGACACATATAATGCCCATGAGCTTGATTTTCAAGGTATACTTGAGGAAAATAAGCAATACCTCAGCATCGAGATGTCTCAGATGGAGCGCGAAGATGGCATTGAGACTTTGGGCATGATAGGCGCAGAAACCTTGCAAGGTTACGATGTGTTATACGATTATGCCGATTCCACGCTGACTTTCATCCGCCCTGCTGATACTGATGCTTATTTGGCAGCTGTTTTTCCTACGAATACCTTACATGAAGCACCGCTCAGCATCGTTGAGCATGTACCTTGTGTAGAGGCGAAGATCGGTGATGACACCTACCAGTTGGGCATCGACTGTGGAGCAGGAGGTGGTGTGCTTTCGCAGACTTATAGGCGCCAATTGGCAAATTATAGTCGTCCTGTGGGAGCTATGGAGCTGACGGGCATTTCACGCATCCCTGTGCGTGTGACTCAGATTGAAGTATTTCGAATGGAGATAGCTGGTAAGCTTTTTACTGGCATGGAGTTCTTGCTTCACAATCTCCGCACTATGGGTATCGAGGCCGAGGATGGGATCGATGGCTTAGTGGGGTACGATGTACTGTCACAACAGAAGACGCTGATAAGCACGGAGAATAAAAGAGTTGTTTTTATTGATTGAAAAAGAATTATAAAAATAATAAACAATTGAGCTTTATGAAAAAGACTTTAATTTTAGCAATGGCTTTTATGGCCTTTACATTTGCTGGCTGTGGAACCATGGCTACCGGTACCGATGGCTCTCAAACCAATACTGGCAATAACCCACAGACAGGCATTAACACAGGCGATGCCGTTTCTATCTTGGAAAGTATTCTGGGTAATGTGCTTGGACTGAATAAACTCACAGAAGCCGACCTTTATGGAACCTGGAAGTACAGTCAGCCAGGGTGTGCCTTTACCAGCGACAATGCATTGGCTAAGGCCGGTGGTGCAGTGGCTGCCCAACGCGTGAAGAATCAGTTGCAGGAGTACTACACCAAGGTGGGCATCAAGAGTAGCAATACACAGTTCACTTTCAAGGAGGACAAGACCTTCAGTGCTAAAATCGACGGCAAGAGTTTCAATGGCCAATATACCTTTGATCCAGCTGATGGGCGCCTTACGCTTCAGAGTCTGTTGCTCACCCTTCCTTGCTATGTGGAGCGTAGTGGAAATACCATAGGAATTCTGGTAGAGAGCCAACGCCTTATGCAGCTTTTGCAGACCATCGGACAGGTAAGTGGCAACCAATCACTCCAAGCCATCGGCGAGATTAGTAAGAACTTTGATGGCGTGCGCCTTGGATTCGAGATGACGAAGTAGTACCAGACAATACTGTTAGTCACATAAGTACATAAGATGCCGCAGGGAGAATGCTCCTTGTGGCATCTGTATTCTGTGGGCTCCATTCCTAAAAAATCTCAAGAATTTCTGCGGATGTATGAGATTTTCTTATTACTTTTACCACAAATATGCACTTATATGGAACAAGAGACATTAAATAGTAAAGAATGGCAGGGACAGCTTATACTGGACTACCTGCCTGGAGTGAATAGTGCCATGCTGATGAACGGAGTGAAGACCATCACACGCCTGCAGTTGGAAAACGACGATGAGCGCGACTGGGGACCTGTGCAGGTGACCCTCAGCGGTGAGGGACTGCAGACCTCGGCGACGGTGGTGGATCAAGTGCTCATGGGCAACCGCATCACACTGGAGTCGCTGGAGCTGAAGCCTGACATAACACGCCTTATGGAGATGACCGAAGCGGTACAGACCGACTTCACGCTCATTGTGGAGATGGAGGGCAGGGTGGTACACACAGAGACGCATCCGCTTACCCTCATGGCCTACGACCAGTGGAGCGGCACCTCCGTGATGCCTGAGCTGTTAGCTTCATTCGTCACGCCAAACCATCCCGCACTTTCACGCGTAAGCATTGCTGTATCGAAATACTTGGAGAAATGGACGGGCTCATCAGCCCTCGACGAATATCAGACACAAGACCGCAACCGTGTGCGCCAGATGGTGGCCGCGGTGTATGAAGCCCTTCGTGCCGAAGGCATTGTCTATAGTGCCGTACCTGCCAGTTTCGAGGAAACAGGACAGCGTGTACGATTGCCAGAACGTGTGCTAAACGAGAAGTTGGGCACTTGTCTGGATCTGACGCTGCTGTTCGCTTCCGTACTGGAGAATATGGGCATCTTCCCGCTGCTGGTACTGCAGAAGGGACATATCTTCGTAGGCGCATGGCTCACAGAGGACATTTACGCTCAGTGTGTGGGCGATGATCCAAGCTTCCTGCTGCGCAACTGTGCCGACGGATTGAATAACATCGTAGTGCTGGAGACCACGGCAGTGGCACAGAGCAGTGCGGTGAGCTTCGAGGAGGCTGTGCATCAGGGAGAGAGTGCTCTGAAGCGAGAGGAACAGTTCGAGTGCTTCATCGATGTGCATCGTTGTCGCCTCAGTGGCATCCGTCCATTGCCACAACGCGTGGAGAAAGATGGCAAGTGGGTGCTCCAAGGTTTAAAGCATGAACAGGCTAAAGAAGAGGTAAAGCAGTTGGATCACTTCGCTCTGAAGTTCGAAGATGACAAAAAGCCCGTGACTAAGCAGACCATCTGGGAGCGCAAGTTGCTGGACTTCTCGTTGAGGAACAACCTGCTGAACACTAAGTTGGGCAAGCGCGTCATCCCATTCATTTCCTTTGAGATAGACCGACTGGAGGATTTGCTGCAAGACGGTGAGAATTACCAAGTGCTGCCGTGTCCTGTGGAGGGACTGAAACCTCAGGGTGGCATGTACGATTCGCCTTTACAGGCAGCCAACCTCAGAGATTTGGTAGTGACACAGCAGTTGCAAGACAAGTTGGTATCTTACCTCACTGAGGGGGAACTGAAATCGGCATTGAAATTCATCTACCGCACAGCCCGTACGTCGATGGAAGAGAACGGTGCCAACAGCCTCTTCATGGCGCTTGGCATGCTGCGCTGGTATGAGAACGATAAGAGCATACAACCACGTTTCTCGCCAATACTTCTGCTGCCAGTGGATATCATCCGCAAGGGAGGTGCCACGGGATATATCATTCGTAGCCGCGAGGAAGAGATTATATTAAATACCACCTTGGTGGAGATGCTGAAGCAGGAGTTTCGCATCAATCTTGGCGTGCTGAATCCGCTGCCAACCGATGAGCATGGTGTCGATGTGAAGCGCATCTTGGCAGGTGTAAGACAGGCTATTGCCGGACAAAAGCGTTGGAATGTGCTGGAAGAAGCCCTCTTGGGACTCTTCTCTTTCAGCAAGTTTGTGATGTGGAACGACATTCATGCCGGTGCTGAGAAACTGAAAGAGAACCAAG
This sequence comes from Bacteroidaceae bacterium, assembly GCA_017650045.1. Taxonomy (GTDB): domain Bacteria; phylum Bacteroidota; class Bacteroidia; order Bacteroidales; family Bacteroidaceae; genus Bacteroides. The sequence goes on from JAGCFP010000057.1 coordinate 7,677, forward strand.
TGATAGCCACACTGATGGAACAGCAGCTGAAGTGGCAGGATCAGACGGAGCCTGTAGATGCCCGACAGATGGATAAGGAGGTGGAGCCGAAAGCCTACGCCATTCCGATGGATGTGGATTCCAGTCAGATGGAGGCGGTAATCATGAGTGGCGAAGGCAAGAGTTTCATCTTGCACGGCCCTCCTGGAACGGGCAAGAGTCAGACCATCACTAACATGATAGCGAATGCTCTTTATCAAGGCAAGCGCGTGCTTTTCGTCGCCGAGAAGATGGCAGCGCTGAGTGTGGTAGAAAAGCGTTTGACAAAGGTCGGACTGGAGCCTTTCTGCTTGGAGCTGCATAGCAATAAGGTGACAAAGAGCCACTTCCTTTCTCAGATGGAGAAGGCACTGAACGCCATCCACATCGCTCGTAGCGAAGACTATGAGAAAACATCGGCAGCGCTCTTCGAGCATCGCAAGAAGCTCATCGCCAATATGGAGGCCCTGCATCGCAAGCATGAGAATGGCTTCTCGCTCTACGACTGCATCTCGGGCTATGTGGCTCTGAAGGGTGGGGAGCTCTATAGAACGCTGCCACCGCTGGAGCAGGTCAATCCCGATAAACTCGAGGCTTGGAGCACTGCCATAGAGACCCTCGACACTGTGTTCCAGATTACAGGCCATCCAGCCGACCATCCACTCTGTGGCATGGAGCCGAAGGATGCCCGCAAGGAGAGTCTGGATAAGGTGGAGGGATTATTGAAGCCATATACCGAAGCAGTGACCAACTTTATGAGACAGTCGGCCGATGGCAGTCAGCGGAAAGACTATCTGCATGCCATTGATACCTGTGCTGCTTTGGACGACTATAACGAAGCTCGCGACAACTTGCTCTCCAAGACCAAGGATGAGGTACTGAAAGAGAAGCCAGCTCTGCTGCGTGAGGAGATGCAGCTGATTGCTAAGAAATGGTTCCTACCACGCTTCTTCGCCAAGCGCAGTTTCATGAACCGCATCAAGCAGGTGGCACCTACCGCCACGTGGGACGGCATGAATGCGCTTATTGGCAGCATGGAGAATGTACAGGAAAAGAAGGCCGCACTGGCGAAGCTTGTTGGTGAAAGTCATGCGCTAATAAACGATCTTAAGAGTCAGAAGGCCAATGAGATGACTACAGCATACCATCACTTGCAGAACGTCCAGAAACAACTCGATGAGGTGGCTGTGATTCCACTGCCTGAGGGCGATGTTGTGGACTACTTGAATACCCATCTGGAGCAATGGCTGTCGAATTTCGGTCAAGCCAGAGAGTGGTGCCAGTGGACCCTCAAGAAGCATGAACTGGAAGCAGAGAACTTGCAAGGTGTGACGGCCTATATCGTAGATGGTCACAAGAGTGGCTTAGAGGCAGCCAATGCCTTGAAGCGCGGTATATATCACCAACTGTCGTTGAAACTGGTGGATGCCGACGACGATCTACGTATGTTCAATGGTCTGCTGATGGAAGACCTGATCAAGAAGTACCGCCAAGAGACCAGCAATTTCCAGGAGCTGACCAAGAAGGAACTTTATTACCGCCTGGTGGCCAACATCCCTTCACCAACCATGGAAGCAGCCAACAGTTCAGAGATGGGTATCCTGAAACGCAACATCGCCAATGGCGGTCGTGGCATGAGTATCCGCAAGATTATGGATCAGATACCAACTTTGCTGCCAAGGCTCTGTCCTTGCATGCTGATGAGCCCCATCAGTGTGGCACAGTTCATCGATCTGAACGCACCTAAATTTGATTTGGTGATCTTCGACGAAGCATCGCAGATGCCAACCAGTGAGGCCGTTGGAGCCATCGCCCGTGGTAAGGCGTTAGTGGTGGTGGGCGACCCGATGCAGATGCCGCCGACGAGCTTCTTCGAGACCTCCATGGTGGACGAGGATGAAGCAGAATTGGATGATATGGATAGCATTCTCGATGATTGCATCACACTCTCGATTCCATCACGCTACCTGACGTGGCACTATCGCAGCAAGCATGAGAGTCTGATAGCCTTCAGCAATGTGAACTACTACGACGGCAAGCTCTATACCTTCCCGTCGATCGACGACCGTGTGTCGAAGGTGAGTTTGGTACA
>JAGCFP010000058.1 GCA_017650045.1 Bacteroidaceae bacterium
AACGCCCTGAATCACGGCTACACCGTCCATGTTAGTAATACCACCAATGGTAGTACCCTTCACCAGCACGTTGGCACCGATCACTTCTCCCAATGCATCACGAACAGTTACGGTCACTGTACGACCGTTCTGCTGGATACCCTGAACTCCGTTTGTCTCATTCACACCCGCTGATGCACTCATAGGCATGCATAAAGCGAGCATTAAAGGCAATGCATAGAGTCCCAATTGCTTTTTAAAAAGATTGTTTCTCATACCTTTTTCGTTCTAAGGTTAATTAATAATTTGTTAGTTATTTAAATAGATTGTTTCCTAAAATCCATTTCATGCCGTAAAATTATCTTAAATGCACTCATAGCACTTGTCATATTTTCAATTAGGATTGTCTTATATTTTGGTGCCCAAAATAGGTACCATCCCAAGCCTATAAACACAGAAATGGGGAGCACACTTTTTGGTATGCTCCCCATCCTCTAACAAATGTATTTAGGTTAACCTAAGCGAATAGTGTCACCTCAAATAAATAGCAAACATTACTTCCAGTTCACATTCTGAACAAAGCGACCTTCTGCAGTCTGTATCTCAGATTCAGGAATTGGGAAAGTCACCATGTTTGGAGTGTAAGCATTAATGTACTTGGTCTTCTGGCCACCAGTAGGACTCTGCTCAAATGCGATGAATGCATTCAGCTGGTCTGGGCCTTTGCCCCAACGAGCCAAGTCGTACCAACGACCACCTTCCATACCAAGCTCTGCACGACGCTCACGCATCAAAGCTGTAGTAGCTTCTTCTGCACTGCCAAAGCTCTTGTACAAGCCCATACGGTAGTTTGCTGCAGTACCAGGAACAGTCTTGCCATTCACCTTATCATCCAGAGTATATGCAGCCTTTGTGATACCCTCTTCAGCTGCCACGAAACCATTAGCTGCACGGGCACGTACCTTGTTGATGTATTCCAAAGCACCATTCAGGTCGCCATCATGGATGCAGCACTCAGCATACATCAAATAAACGTCAGCCAGACGTAAGATGTGGAAGTTTGCCACACTTGATACAGGATAGTTGTCGCGAGCCAATGCTCCACGGTCGGCATGACGAGTCTGACTCTTCTTTGACAGATAAGGACCACCGTTAGCGAAAGAACGGATCCAAGTAGCATCTGGAGTAGAATGCCAGTCAAGCATTGGTACACCAAAGCGGGCAACGGTAACATCCAGACGTGGGTCTGTGGCTGTCTCCAAGTCACTAATTACATCTGTATGCTCAGTTTCCAGACCTTCATCGATCAGCTTAGTCAGTGTCAGTGCAGGAACATCACGGAAGTTGGCTGCAGGAAGACCATCGGCATCTACTAAGAAGCTATTCACAAACTCAGAGGTAGGCTGATAGAATCCCCAACCACCACCAGGCATACCATCACCAGCTACGAAGCCGATGTAGTAAGAAGCATAGATACCATTTGGCAATGCGTTAGGACCATCAAGTGTCAACTGAGCATCGATCACGCTTTCACCAGTCCAGTCGGAGGTCTTAGGAGCGAACAAATCCTCATAGGTTTCAGCTAATTGGTACTTATTACCCTTAGCATCCACACCACTGTCGATTACTTCCTTGAACAGGGCCTTAGCCTCGCTCCAGTGGTCAGCTGTTCCGTTGGTGCCGTTGTAAGGAGATGACCAATAGAGGTAAACCTTACCAAGCAGCGCCTTGGCCATCCAAGAAGTAGCACGGCCATACTCACCAGTACTCTTCCAATCAGCAGGCAACTTAGAGATGGCATCCTTCAGGTCTTCTACCACCTTGTCCCAGATATACACATAGTTGCCATTCTCGTCCACGTTAGATACCTGTGGATCCACGTTAGCCTCATAATCCTCTACAGAAACGTAAGGAATAGCGGCACCGTACATCTTGATACCTTCAAACAGCCACAGAGCCTTCAGGAACTCAGCCTGACCGATAATCTGGTCACCATTGGAGATAGCATCACCACCCTTATTCACCATTGAAATAACGTTATTGCAACGTTTCACAACTTCATAAATAGCTCCCCACTTATTACGGATGTAAGAGTTAGCTGAAGTAAATGTGAAGGTTTCCAGCAGTGTCCAGTCTGACTGGTCACCAGCCGTAGAACCCTTGTTGGCATCTGCACCGCAGACATCACCGAACACGATATTCGACAATGAGTTTCCTGGATTGTCCCAAGGACCAGGAATCATACCGTTCAGAGAAGCGTATGCACCTGTCAGCACGAAGTCAATACCCTGATCGTTGAGAAGGGTACCCTCACTCACAGAACCAGCAGGATCAAGCTGCAGGAAATCATCACCGCAGCTGCTCATGCCCATTGTCATGGCAAGAGCCATCGCTGAATATAATATTGTTTTTTTCATATTGTTCCTTATATATTTTAGTTTAAACTATTATTTCCATTCTATGACTGAATAGATTTAGAACTCAATGTTCAGACCAAACAGATACTGACGAGGTACACCATAAGCACCGTAGTCGATACCCTTACCTCTATCACCGCCTGTACGAACCTCAGGATCCAGACCCTCGTAACCAGTGATGGTAAATACGTTGGACATCTGAGCATAGAGACGAATGCGAGACAATGTCAACTTCTGAACCAACTTGCGAGGCAAAGTATAGCCTAAAGTCAGAGTCTGCATACGCAGGTAAGAACCGTCTGCAATGTAACCAGAGTGAGACTCGTTAGCCTCAGGCATGGTATTGGTTGAAGTCCACATAGGCAGTGTTCCGTTAGGATTCTCTGATGGATGCCATGCTTTCTCCACACGGTCGTAACTCCAAGCAGAACCACTGGTCAGGTTACCCCACAGGGTATAATACTCAAAGTGCTTGAACAGATCGTTGCCGATAGAATAGTACAGATAAGTACTCAGATCCCATTCTTTCCAGTTCAGACCAATGTTGAAACCACCGGTCAAATCTGGGTGAGGATTACCAATGATGGTACGGTCGGATGCGTTGATGAGACCATCACCGTTGAGATCCTTAAACTTGTAGTGACCTACCCATGCAGCTGGTTTCAGTGCTTTCGCATCAGTCACACCATAAGGAAGTGCATTATAGCCTGTCACATCAGCTTCACTCTTGTAAAGGCCATCCACTTCATAACCATAGAACATAGAGATAGGCTGACCAACAGTAGTAATAGCCAACTGGTTCAGACGGCTTGATTCATACAAGTTAGAAGAACCAAGTTTCACCACTTCATTCTTGTACCAAGAAGCATTGGCATTGATGTTGTAAGATAATTGGCCAATCTTGTCTCTCCAACCGATAGAGAAGTCAATACCGGTATTCTTCATGTCACCAATATTCACATTTGGCTTAGAACCTGTACCTGCCAAGTTTGTCCAGTTAGCAGACACCAACATATCAGAAGTCTTCTTGATATAGAAATCGAAACTTGAGGTCAATCTGTTGTTCAGAGCGGTGAGGTCCATACCAACGTTGAACATCTTCACGGTCTCCCAACGAGCCTCCAAGTCACCTAAGTTAGTGTTTCCATAACCAACACTTGCACTGGCATTACCACCAGTAATACCATAGTTATAGTAACCATTAGAACCTACACCATACTGGAATGCATAGTTGTAAGCACCAATGTTAGAGTTACCTGTGGTACCATAACCGGCACGGATCTTCAAGTCATCCAACCAAGTTTCATGAGCACTGGCAAGGAAAGCCTCATCAGAGATACGCCAACCCAAAGATACGCTTGGGAAGGTACCCCAACGGTGTCTTTCAGAGAACTTAGAAGAAGCATCACGACGGATAGTAGCTGTTACCAGATACTTGCCCATGTAAGAATAGTCGAGGCGGCCGAAGAGACCGAACATTGTGGTCTTGCTACCCATGCCACCACCATTTGACAAGTTTGATGCACCACCATTATTGATAGTCCAGGTATTAGGATCCTTCTCGAATGCATAATTCTGACGAGAAGCGCTAAGGCTACGACCAATACCACTCTTAATAGCTTCAGAACCAACCAATACAGTAAAGTCATGGTTCTCTGCTACCGTAAACTTATAAGTGGCTGTGTTGGTCCACTGCCAACCAAAGCCCCAGCTACCGTTCTCACTCAAGCTGTTCACACTTGAACCTTCCTTGTTCCACTCAGTAGTGCGCTCGTTCATGCTCAAGCCCCAACCACCATTCAGATTCACAGAGAACTGAGAACGCAGACTCAGACCCTGGATCCATGGATCCTTCAACTCAGCAAACCAAGCAGTCTGCAGACGGAAGTTACGGTTCCAGTCATTCTTTGAATTCAAAGAACCTGCCAAAGCTGTGTCGGCACGACCGAGGTTACCACGGGTACCACCGAATGCACCACCTACATTGTAAGCAGGAGCCAAAGAAGAAACGGTATAAGTACGTGCGAAGGTGCTATCATCACCCTGACCACCCTGCTCACCATTTGTTTCCATCAAAGCAGCATTGGTATTCTGACCGATGGTGAAGTGCTTGGTAGGATTGAAGGTAGTATTCAGACGGATGTTATAACGCTCAAATGCAGAACCCTTGATCGGACCTTCACGATGGGTATAACCGAATGACATAGAGTATTGACCCTTGTCACCACCACCCTGAACAGAAAGTTCATGGTTCTGTGAGAAGCCTGTGCGCTTTACATAGTCCAACCAATCGGTACCCTTGCGAGCCTCCATTTCACTCTTACCCTCATCTTCCATCAGGTAGTAGTAAGAAGACTTTGCAAAGTAATATCTGTCATCGTTTGGATTGTATGCCTTCACCCAGTTGTCAACGCTGCCATATTCAGCTTTAATCTGCTCCAATGAAGTACCGTTAGGATATACAGCGTAAGGCATCTGAAGAGGACCGTTGGCGATTGAGCCAAACTGACCCATAGGATCCACTACATTGGCGATGTCCTCACCTTGGAACTGTACACGATTCTGCTGAGATTTTTCCTCATACTTCATCAAATCCCAAGCGGTCAGCATGTTGTAACCGTTGTTTGCCAAAGTTGAAGCTGATACATAACCATTGTAGGATACACGAACCTTACCCTCCTTGTTACCCTGCTTGGTAGTGATGATGATCACACCGTTAGCAGCCTGGGCACCGTAGATGGCAGTTGCAGCAGCATCCTTCAATACCTGCATAGACTCAATGTCGTTAGGATTCACTGAACTAATACTTGCACCCTGAATACCATCAATGATAATCAATGGGTCTGAACCGTTCACAGATCCCACACCACGGATACGGATGGTAGTATCACCAGAAGGACCACCACCATTGGTGATATACACACCAGATGCACGTCCCTGCAAAGCCTCTGCGAAGGTAGCCACTGGCTGCTCAGCGATAGCGTCGCGTGATACAACTGCTACAGAACCCGTAATGTCTTTCTTGGCCTGCGTACCGTAACCTACCACAACGACTTCTTCCAAAGTCTCAGAATCTTCGCGGAGGGTTACTTCCAGAGATGTCTGGCTATTATCCAGCTGAATGGTCTGGGTAACGTAACCTACGTAAGAAACTACAATCGTAGCATTGTTTGGAACGCCTTGAATCACGGCAACACCGTCCATGTTCGTGATACCACCAATGGTAGTACCCTGCACCAGTACGTTGGCACCGATCACTTCTCCCAAAGCATCCTTAACAGTCACGGTTACTGTACGACCGTTCTGTTGGATACCCTGAACTCCGTTTGTCTCATCTACACCCGCCGATGCATTCATAGGCATGCAAAGAGCGAACATCAAAGGCAATGCGCAGAGTCCCAATTGTTTTTTAAAAAAATTGTTTCTCATACCTTTTTCATTCTAAGGTTAATTAATAATTATAGTTAATTAGATAATTGTTACAATAAGTCTTTTAACTGGGCAAAAGTATCTCAAATGTTTGCATGGCTATTGTCGTATTTTACATTTCGATTGTCTTATATTACAAAGAAGCCTATAGGCACAAAAAAGGGACAAAAAGACACAAAAAAGGGGATATGTCTTTCGACACATCCCCGTCATTTTTACACCTTATTATATATATAGGGTTAAGAGTAGCGAATATTCACAGTCATAGTAGTTAAGGTTCAGGTTAATGTGTGTGTACTAAATTTTAAAAATAATTGAAATGAAACGAAAGCTGCATTTCTGCGAAATGTTCCGATTGATGCAGAAAAGGATGTTTTTTTGTAGATGCTGAGATAGTACTTATGTGATATCTGCAAAAATATACAAGATACGGAAACCAATATTCATATTATTCTCGCGTGAGGAAATTTAGCCTCCCTCACGAGGGAATTTTTACGCCCTCACGGAGAAGGTCAAATTTCAGGGTAAAGAAAGGAGCGCTCTACTCCTATTATTCTGCATAAATATACAGTTTTAGGTTTCCTTATAATTTATACGGCAAAGGTTTTTAGTACAGATGTACGCAAATGGAGTTGGCGAATCTGTGTAGAAATATTTAGAGTTTGGAGTCTATTTCTTGCTCTTGACGTTTGAAGATCTTGTACCCGATGGCAGCAATGCAGATGCTCATCAGCGGACTGATAATATTGAAGAAACAATAAGGGAGGTAGGTTAAGGTAGGCACCCCTAAGATGGTGGCTTGTGTCATACCACAACTGCTCCAAGGAATCAACGGAGAAGTGACGGTACAGCTATCTTCAATGCTTCGACTGAGCAGACGGTTCTCATACCCGTTTTCATGATAGATGCGTTTGAACATATTACCCGTGAGAATGATGGACAGGTATTGATCGGCCACCATGGTATTGAGCAACATTCCTGTAGAGACTGTAGTAGCTACCATGCCCGTACGACGGCGGCAGAGTGGAACCAACAAACCGGTGATGCGACGTAACATCCCACTGGCCGTCATGCAGGAACCGAAGGTCATGGCAGCGATGATAAGCCATACCGTACCCAACATGCCTGCCATACCTGAAGTTGAAACCAGATCGTTAATGGCCGTTACACCTGTCTCTATCTGCGTCTCCCCATAGATGCTCCTGATCATACCCGTGAACAGCTCCAAGCCACGCGGGGCATCGGAGCCTGCCACTTCCAACAACACATGGGGCTGGAAAATCAGGGCGGCAATGGCAGCCAACAGGGTGGAGAGGAACAGCACAATGAGTGCAGGCATCTTGCGGGCTATCATCCATACCGTGAGTATGGGAACCAACAAGAGCCAAGGTGAAAGATTAAATTTCTGTTCCAACGTCTGAATATAGAGCGCTATCTCTCCTGCGTCAGTGACAGGATGTGCCAGACCTAAAATGGTAAAGATGACCAACGTAATGACCATGGTAGGCACTACGGTATAGACCAAATAACGTATGTGGCCGAACAGGGGGACTTCTGCCATGGTAGAAGCCATGACCGTAGTATCACTGAGGGGGGACATCTTATCCCCAAAATAGGCTCCTGAAATAATCGCACCTGCAATGATGCCCTGACTGAATCCTTGTGCCTCACCGATACCCAGCAACGCAATGCCAATGGTGGCAATGGTGGTCCAGGAGCTGCCCGTCATCACTGAGACAAGGCTACAAATGAGGCAGGTACATAGCAGGAAGAAACTTGGGCTGATGATCTGTAATCCATAATATATAAGGAGGGGGACTACCCCACTGAGAATCCATGTGCCTGAGATGGCTCCGATAAGCAGCAGTATGACCAATGCAATGCTCACATTGGCCACATTCTCCTTAATGCCATTTTCCAAGGCTTTCCACTTCACCTTGAAATAGGTCATGGCAATGAAACAGCACAGTCCTGCAGAGGCCATCAAGGCTGTCTGGCTGGCGCCCGAGAGGGCACTGCTGCCAAAGACATGGATGGTAATGGCTAAGACGGCGATTAAAACCACCACAGGAATAAGCGATATGAGAATGTCCTTTTTCAATTATGAATTATGAATTTTATAATTCTTGAATTTTTGAATCTTAATTAGTACCAGTATAAACTACGGCCAAGTAGCGTGAAAAGGAAACCTAAGGCTGAAACGACCATCACCGTTCCACCTATCAACCGATTCATCCACCAGATGCCATGCAAATTGAACTTATTACGCGCCTTGTTGATAAACCAGGTAAGGCAAAACCACCAGAGTAAGGCACCACAAGCGATGGAAAGGTATCCGGTGACCGTCTCTGACACCAATTCTCCTGGGCCTACAAATGAGAAGCGGGCAAAAAGACCTATAAAAAGGAAAATAATCAGCGGATTAGACAAGGTAACTAAGAAACCCGTCAGGAAGTTCTTGGAATAGGTGCCTTTCTTCCCCGAAGGCGGACGAAGTAAATGTAAGGGATTGCTTCGGAACATCAATAATCCGAAGAGGAAGAGCAATGCACTACCGAATAACTGAAGATAGAAGATGTTCTGACTGAGGTAATCGAACACCAGACTCATGCCTAAACCCGTAATAAGGGCATAGATGATATCGCTCAGCGCTGCTCCACAACCCGTAATGAAACCATACCAACGCCCTTTATTCAGCGTTCGCTGTACACAAAGCACTCCCACGGGCCCCATCGGTGCCGATGCGACAATACCTATCAACAAGCCCTTCCAGATAATGTTCAGTATAGTACCCACGTCAATAAACATTGTGCAAATATCGGACATTTTTATGAAACTCGCAATTATTTTATTATCTTCGCAGCAAAATATAAACCTTAAAGTCATGATTCTATTTTACAGGACCAAACAACAGAGTGTGATTGCCGTGGAAAGCGATCATCAACTTCCTCAAGCAGAGAATGAAAAGTTATGTTGGCTTTTCAGTGGTGCGACTCCAGATAACGAAGAGAACCTGAAGGGTTACTTCGTAGGACCCAGACGTGAAATGATTACCCCATGGAGTACCAATGCGGTGGAAATCACCCAGAACATGGGTATGAAAGGCATCTCACGTATCGAGGAATATTTCCCCGTGAAAGACGAGAATGCCGACCATGACCCAATGCTGCAACGCATGTATCACGGACTGGACCAGCGCATCTTCACGACGAATCGTAAACCTGAGCCTATCGTCTACATTGAGAATCTGGAAGAATACAATGAGAAGGAGGGTTTGGCACTGTCAAAAGATGAAATGGACTATCTGAAGAAGGTGGAGAAAGATTGCGGTCGCCCTCTGACGGATAGCGAGGTCTTCGGTTTTGCACAGATCAACTCTGAGCACTGCCGCCACAAAATCTTCGGGGGTGTGTTCGTCATCGATGGGGAAGAGAAAGAATCATCACTCTTCCAGCTCATCAAAAAAACAACCAAAGAGCATCCGAATAAAATCATATCTGCCTATAAAGATAATGTGGCTTTTGCACAGGGACCTATGATTGAGCAGTTTGCTCCTGCCGACCATTCCAAGCCCGACTATTTCCAAATAAAGAATATTGAGAGTGTCATTTCTCTGAAAGCTGAGACACACAACTTCCCAACGACCGTGGAACCATTCAATGGGGCTTCTACGGGTACGGGTGGAGAGATTCGCGACCGTATGGGTGGTGGTAAGGGTTCCTGGCCAATTGCAGGTACTGCCATCTATATGACCAGCTATCCACGTACCGATACTGGTCGTGGATGGGAGGATATCCTGCCGGTGCGCCAGTGGCTCTATCAAACCCCGGAACAGATACTTATCAAGGCTTCCAATGGGGCCAGTGACTTCGGAAACAAGTTCGGACAGCCATTGATCTGTGGCTCCTTACTTACCTTTGAACATAAGGAAGGGAATGAGGTCTATGGGTATGATAAAGTGATCATGCTGGCAGGTGGTGTGGGCTACGGCACTAAGCGCGATTGTCTGAAAGGTGAGCCTAAACCAGGCAACAAGATTGTGGTACTGGGTGGTGACAATTACCGCATCGGACTGGGTGGCGGCTCTGTGTCTTCCGTGGATACGGGACGCTACAGCAATGGCGTGGAGCTGAATGCCGTACAACGTGCCAATGCCGAAATGCAGAAACGTACATATAACGTGGTGCGTGCGCTCTGTGAAGAAGAAGAGAATCCTGTGGTATCTATCCACGACCATGGCGCTGCCGGCCATGTGAACTGCCTCTCTGAATTGGTGGAAGATTGTGGCGGCCTTATTGAGATGGACAAACTGCCTATCGGAGACAAGACGCTTTCTTCCAAGGAAATCATTGCCAACGAAAGTCAGGAGCGCATGGGACTCTTAATCCAGGAAAAGTCGCTGGAACATGTACGTAAGGTTGCCGAACGTGAGCGTGCGCCAATGTATGTGGTGGGTGAAACGACTGGCGACCATCGCTTCGCTTTCCAACAGGCAGATGGGGTGAGACCTTTCGACTTGGCTGTCAGCCAGATGTTTGGCTCTTCTCCTAAGACCTATATGATAGACAAGACTGTAGAGCGCCACTACGAGAATCCAACTTATGAATTGGCTAAGCTTCAAGAATACCTTGAGAACGTGTTGCAACTGGAGGCCGTAGCATGTAAAGACTGGCTGACCAACAAGGTGGACCGTGCGGTGACGGGTAAGATAGCCCGCCAACAAACCCAAGGCGAAATACAGTTGCCACTGAGTGATTGTGGCGTGGTGGCCTTAGATTATCGTGGAGAGAAAGGTATCGCTACCGCCTTAGGACATGCCCCACAGGTGGCATTGGCAGATCCCGCAGCAGGTTCCATCATGGCTGTGAGCGAGGCATTGACCAACATTGTCTGGGCTCCTATGGCAGAGGGATTGGATAGTATCTCCCTGTCTGCCAACTGGATGTGGCCTTGTCGCTCTCAAGAGGGTGAAGATGCCCGTCTCTATAAGGCGGTACAGGCTTTAAGCGACTTCTGCATCGACCTTAAAATCAATGTGCCGACAGGTAAAGACTCTCTGAGTATGACCCAACAGTATCCTGACGGGACCAAGGTCATTGCCCCAGGTACCGTGATTGTGTCTGCTGGTGGTGAGGTGAGTGATGTAAAGAAAGTGGTCTCTCCAGTATTGGTCAATGATCCTAAGAGTACCATCTATCACATTGACTTCAGCTATGATAAGCTACGCTTGGGAGGTTCTGCCTTTGCTCAACAGCTGAATAAGATCGGTGATGACGTGCCTTATACCCGCAGCGCAGAGTATTTCCGCAATGCTTATATGGCCGTACAAAAGTTGGTAGAACAAGGACTGATCCAGGCTGGACATGATATCAGTGCCGGTGGTTTGATCACGACCCTTCTGGAAATGTGCTTCGCCAATGTGGATGGTGGTATGGAGATAGATCTGGATGCCATCAAGGAAAAAGACCTTATCAAGATACTGTTTGCTGAGAATCCGGGAGTAGTGATTGAAGTCAGCAAGGAACATAAGGCTGCCGTGAAGCAAATCCTGTCTGAAGCAGGGGTGGCTTTCGTTAAGTTAGGACATCCTGCCGAGGAGCGCCAAATACTGGTGAGCAAGGAAGGGGCTACGTATCAGTTCCTTATCGACCATCTGAGGGATGTCTGGTATAGTTCTTCTTACCTGTTGGATCGTAAACAGAGCAAGAACGGCTGTGCCAAGAAGCGTTTCGAGAACTACAAGATGCAACCTCTGGAGATTATCTACAACAAGGCATTTACTGGTCAGTTCGCGCAATTCGGCATTGATCCGAACCGGCGCACCCCTACAGGCATTCGCGCAGCTGTCATTCGCGAGAAAGGTACCAATAGTGAGCGTGAAATGGCCTATCTGCTCTATTTAGCAGGGTTTGATGTGAAAGATGTGACCATGACCGACCTTGAAAGTGGGGAGGAGACGCTGGATGACGTGAACATGATAGTGTTCTGCGGTGGATTCTCCAACAGTGATGTTCTGGGCTCTGCCAAGGGATGGGCAGGTGCCATTCTCTATAATCCAAAAGCCAAGGAAGCCATTCACCGTTATTATGCACGAGAAGATACCTTGTCTCTGGGCGTGTGCAACGGCTGCCAGTTGGTGATGGAGCTCAATCTGCTTAGTCCTGACCGCAAGGATATCGGAAAGATGGTACACAATGATTCTCATAAGTTTGAATCGGCTTATGTATCTGTGACTATCCCGACCAATCGCAGCGTGATGTTTGGCAGTCTAAGTGGCAGTAAGATAGGAATCTGGGCGGATCATGGAGAAGGAAAGTTCAAGCTTCCAGGCAAAGAGTATGATTACAATGTCATTGCCAAGTATAGCTACGATGAATATCCTGGCAATCCGAATGGTTCGGATTATGCAGTGGCAGGACTGGCCAGTAAGGATGGCAGACATGTGGCCATCATGCCGCATCCTGAGCGTGCCTTCTTCCCATGGCAATGTGCCTTCTATCCAGTCGATAGGAAAGATGACCAGATCACCCCATGGGTGGAAGCCTTTGTCAATGCCCGGCGATGGATTGAGAATAAAAAGTAAAAAGAAAAGAGGATGTGCGAACACATCCTCTTTTTTCTTTCAGCACTAAAGCGATTAGCAACGCTTGTCGAGGTAAGGCAGCACGTAAGGCTTGCGATACTCGTAGTAGTACAGACGGTGGTTAGCAGCCTCCTTGTCGTTACCAACGAAGGTACGAGTAGCTGGGTTCCACTTCACTGGACGACCAAGCTCATAAGCAATGTTGCACAAGCAGCAAAGAACTGCGGTTCCTGCACCTGCCTCGATAGGAGCGATAGTCTGCTCGCGAGAACGGATACAGTCGATGAAGTTCTGAGCATGTGGTGAGCTGATCTCGTAAGCTGGCTGAGCCTGTGGACGAGCCTGCTGCTGGTTGCGGTTCTGCTGTGGCTGCTGCTGCTGTGGACGGCGCTGGCCAGGACGGGTACCGCGGATGTTCTCAGGAATGAGTGACATGTCAGAGCACTCGATGTGTGAACGAGATACATCTACATAACCATTCGTACCCATGAACTTCAAGCCCTGTGAATTAGGACTATCCTCAAGATAAGCATGCTCCATCATGATGGTGCCATCAGGCCAACGGCAAGAATATGCCTCACCTTCATTCCAGTAGTTACGTGGATAGTACTCAACTGGCTGCAGGCCGTCGAAGCCCATAGCGCAGTTAGCGATGTCGTGCATGTGAGCACCCCAGTCAGCGGTGTAACCGTTACCGGTCTCACGATACCAACGCCAAGCACCCCAGAAACCTTCGCTCTTACCTGGGATAACTTCAGTCTTCTTACCCTTAGTGATAGTCTGTTCCAGAACGATCTGTGGGCAGAGCTGCTCGTTGTACTCAATCTTAGGATCGTTCAACGGGCCTAACCAGAGGTTGAAGTTCAGGTTAGCAGGGATAGGCTGAACGCCACCGAACTCCTCATACATCTTCTCGATTGGACGTGGAGGATCACCTACCTTAGAGTAGATCTTCTCTACGTGACCGATCTTACCTGCCTGGATGATCTCAATAGCCTTCTGGAAAGTAGCACCTGAACGCTGCTGGCTACCAGTCTGGAACACGCGCTTGTTCTGACGAACAGCATCCTGCATAGCATAAGCCTCAGTAATGGTGTAAGTCAAAGGCTTCTGGCAATATACATCCTTACCTGCCTGGCAAGCGTGGATGGTGTGCAGTGTATGCCAGTGGTCTGGAGAAGCTACCTCCACTGCATCGATGTCCTTACGCTCAAGGAGCTGCTCATAAGACTCATAAATGTCGCAACGCTCGTTCATACCACGTGATGCCTGCCACTGGGCAACGGTGCGGCGGAAACGCTCAGTCTTCAGAGTGTCAACATCGCTACAAGCTGCTACCTGTACACCTGCACATGAAGCGAGGCCACGGAAGTCGCTCAATGCCTGACGGCCAAGACCGATAAAACCTAATACAACACGGTCACTTGGAGCCACCTTCACACCATTCTGTGCCCAGCTAGGCATAATGGTAAGGCTTGACAAACCAAGGGCGGAAATGCGCAGGAAGTTTCTGCGGCTCATTCCATTCTTACTTGTTTTTTCCATATAAAATAATTAATAAGTGATAAAAAAGTTTTTAAAGTAATATCTGACGGGCATAGTTGATGCAGATTCCTACCTCACGCACGGCATTTGACCATGGCTTCACTGGATATTCGAGCTCGATATCGCAATAGAAAGGCTTCTTCTCGTCGCGGATGTAGTGCAACAGGTCTTCCAATGGTGTCTGACCCTGACCCCATACCTGGTTAGCATTAGGCTCCTGGGCGTTAGGACCAGTCTTGTCTTTCATGTGGATAGAGTAGATACGATCTCCGTACTTCTTAATGAAGTCCACAGGATGCTTGCCGGTAGAACCGAAGTAGTGACCCTGATCGAAGTTGAGCATGATGTTTGGAGAAATAGCCAAAACTGGGTCTGGACCGTCTTTCCACTCATCGGTAGAATACTGCATGTGGTTGTGGAAAGCGAGAATCATATCGTGCTTCTCAGCAAATGGAGCTACGCGCTTTGCTGCATCGAGGCTGAGCTCGGTGGTCACGGCACGGGCACCCATGGCCTTAGCCAACTTGAAAGCATAGTCCAGATCTTCGTCAGAGCTGTTGGCTCCAGGACTGGTCTTCACGATGTGGATGTCGATGCCCAGATCATTGAAGCGCTTGCGAACCTCGGCAACCTTGTCCCAATCCATGTTGGCACGCCAAGCCTTTAAGGTCTCCTGATACTTGGCCATCTCTGCCTGTGCTTCAGGACCTAACTGCATACGACCACCCTGAATGGTCTGTCCAGCACGCTCTGCTGCTGCTCTAGCTTCAGCCATCAGGCGCTGCTGTGGACTCTCTGGGATGCCTAAGCAGCCTTCCAGGTCGTTACCCATAAGCTCAAGATTGCTCACACCTGCATCCTTGCAGTAGCCAAGAAGATTCTCTAAACCACCAGGAGTACCACGGAAACTATAGGTAATACAACCCATGGCTACACCTGCAAAATTAGAATTTACCTTACCATCGGCAGGAGCAGCAGCTTTATTATCAGCACCTGCACATGAGGTCAGAGAAGGTAACACGGTAATACCTGCCAAAGCAGCGGCAGATACACCTAAAAAATGACGTCTTGATTTGTCCATTATTTAATAAAATTAAAATTAGAGATTTCAGTTCTTCTGTTTTAAACATAATAGGCTTCAAATATAGGAATAATTAATCATTCTAACAAATAATCTTTCACTTTTTTAAAAAATGAGAAGAAAAAGGCGGTTCTCCGGCACAAGAGACACTCCGTTTAACACATATTAAGTGATTAGATGTTTGAAATACATATTATCATTGTACTTTTGTATTCGATTTTTAGGTTATTGACTGCAGATGAATTCTAATAATATCGGAAAACCCAAAAAGTTGTTTCCCTTGCTATGGGTATCAGGCATATTGATAGCAGCATGCTTGCTGTTGTTCTATTTTCTGCAAAGTTCTCAGGAGTTTATTTATTATTACAGAGAACAGCAACAAATCTTTCTCTATGACAACGACTATCTCCTGAAATTGCTGAAACCCATTGGCGGTTTTGCAGTGATGGCTGGCCAATGGCTGGTGCAGTTCTTCGTACTTCCATACATGGGAGCCTTGATTTCCACACTTTTGACACTGATAGCTGCCATCTTCCTGGGGCTCTCTTTGAAGAAACTGGATCAGAAGAACCTCTGGTGGATCCCACTGGTATTCCTGCCTTTCTTCCTCTATCATATCTGTTTACAGGATGTGTATGTGCATTATGACGGATTGGTGGCATTGACCATAGGATGCATCTGTCTTTGGAAATACACCATGCTTCCGAAAGACAGGTGGGGGCTTCGGTTGACAGGGGGCATAGTCATTACTATAGCATTGTTCTATCTGGCTGGTTCCATTGCCGTACTTATCAGCTTGACGATGCTGCTGTTCGATTTACTTCGCAAAGCTCCTAAGGCTTATTTGAGTGTGTTGCCCCTCGCCTTGGTGTTGATTACGGGTATCATCGCCGTGTATTACGGCTGGGTGGTGGATTATACCTATGCGTTCTGGACAAAAGGTTATTGCGAATATTACTTTGAGCCAACTTCCACCCATACCTTGTCGTGGGTTTCTATCCCTATCCTGCTGCTGATTGTCTGGTTATCGGCCCGATGGGAGAGTAAACGCGTATGGATTCAACCCTGCCTGTCATTTGCATTACTGGTTTTGGTATGCTTTGGATGCCAACGCCTGGCAACTGCCCAAATGAACTATCCTTACTATTCATTCCTAAAGCAGACGCATTATGCTGACAGAGAGGAATGGGATAAGCTGACTAAGGTACTGGATATCAGCGCCACGAACGAAATACAGATGAACTACCTGAATCTGGGACTCGCCCATCAAGGGCGACTGCTTACAGACCTTTTCCTTTATCCACAACAGAACATCAACTCTCTGATGACTTCGTATGTGCAATATACGGATATGGGGGTATTAATGAGCCGACTCTACTATCAGATGGGGGTAATTGGAGCAGCGCAATATCAGGCTTTCAGCAGTACAGTGGGCATCACTTATGGCAATCCGTCAATGGCCAAATTGCTTGTCAAGACCTATCTCATCAATGGCAACTACCAGATTGCCGAAAAGCAAATTAGGCTTTTGGAAAAGAGCTGGTATTATGCAGATTGGGCAACGGATATGCGCAAATACCTATATAATGACGACGCGGTGATGTCAGATGCAGAACTGAAGAAGATGCGTTTAAGTCTGCCAGATAATGATGGATATGCCATGCTATATGGTCCCTTGGTGGATTTGCAAACGGTGATGGATGCCAATCCCGACAATCGCGAAGCGGCAGATTACTTTATCGCCATGCTGTTGATATCAAAGGATTACGATGGAATCAACTTCTTCGTTGATCGCTATTATGGAAAGGGTTGCATGACCACATTGCCAGAACGACTTCAGGAAGCGATAGTAGCCATCCATGAACATGACCCTGATTATTGCCGTGCTCATGGAGTAAGCGAAGAAACGATCAATCGTTTTAGTCAGTTCCGACAAGATGTATTGACTCTGCGACGTAGCGGAGCTACCAATATGTCACGTCTGGCAGCTGGATACGGGAAGACGTTTTGGTATTATATGGTCAAAAATTGAACATTGAACATTGAGAAGTATTCTTGTGCAGGTATAGAACAAATAAAGCTTGCTTTTATTTGACGAGGCGTAGCCGATAAACTTTTTGAACTAGTAACATTTAGGTATTATGACATATAAATCTTTTATCTGTCTTATTATGACATTGGCTTTGATCGCTTGTGGAAAGGGCGATATTACCATATACGGCCAGCTGGGCGAGGAAGTTGCCATTACTCCCGACTACAAGGATGTAACCATTCCTCCAAACATTGCTCCTCTTGATTTCCAAACAGAGATAAAAGAGGCTACTTGTCTCATCATCAGCGATGAGCTTGGGAATAGTTTCCAAGTCCATGCGAAAGAAGGACTTTTTACCATTCCCATTGGCAAATGGAAAGCACTACTGCAAAAGAATAAAAGTAAGAATCTGACTCTGACCGTTTGTAAGAAAGAGGGTAACAAGTGGAAGTCGTATAATCCTTTTAATATTCACATTGCAGAGGAAGAAGCAGATCCTTACATTGCTTATCGACTGCTGGTATCATGCTATGGGCAATGGAATCGGATGGGTATTTATCAGCGCAATATCAGCAATTTCGACCAAAGTCCAATTTATGAGAATAGTCTGACAGATTACAATTGCATCAATTGCCATAGTTTTCCCAATCAGGACCCGAGCAAGCTTTTTTTCCACATGCGTGCTAAAAATGCAGGTACTGTGTTGATACAAGATGGTGAAGTGCAAAAACTTAATACAGCGACCCCTGAAACCATGTCGGCTTTGGTGTATCCTTATTGGCACCCTTCGGGCAATTTCATTACAACTTCAGTAAACAAAACATCTCAGAGTTTCTTCTACCATCATGAGAATACGTTGGAAGTCTATGACACCGATTCTGATGTCGTTATTTACGATGTGGAGCGTCAAGAAATCTTTTCTAGTCCTGCATTGAAAGCCGACAGTGTCTTTGAAAGTTTTCCTACCTTTTCTCCTGATGGGCACAGTTTGTATTTCCTCACTGCGCGTGCCAAACAGATGCCAGTAGAGTACAAAGACTTACGCTACAGCCTTTGCCGCATAGACTTCGATCCTGAAACCCGAACATTAGGGCAACAGGTGGATACCATTTTCAATGCAGAAAAAGAACAGATGAGTGTGTCATTTCCACGCATTTCTCCAGATGGCAGATTTCTGGTTTTTGGCATGCAGAAGTTTGGAAACTTCTCTGCATGGCATAAGGATTGCGACCTCTATTGTCTGCGTTTAAACGATGGAGATATTTATCCGCTTACTGCTGTCAATAGCGATGAATCAGAGAGTTATCACAGTTGGAGCAGCAATAGCCGTTGGATGGTTTTCAGTAGTCGAAGAATGGACGGATTGTTTACGCGCACTTATTTCTCTTATATCGATGCAGACGGTGTGGCACACAAGCCATTTTTGTTGCCACAAAGGAATCCTGTGCAATACTATAATGACTTGCTGTTAGCCTACAATCTTCCTGAGTTTATCAAGGATAAAGTGTCAGTGAATCCACACAAGATTGCCACTGTAATGCGTAATACAGAAGGAGTAAACGTCACGTATCGCAAGGACTGACCCCCACTCTACGGCTGTGTGCTGAAGCTGACGTCAATCCCGTTGGTTTCTTTCATCATACGGGCGATATCCTTCTGATCGAATTCCACCTTATTACTGATGAATTCTGGAATATTGTAGCAGAAAAAGAGGTCATCGTAAAACTCTACAGGGTTTTTCTGTGGCAACAAAAATGGCTTGTGTGCCACACCATTTGCATCGATGTAGGTAAAGAAAGGACGTGTGTAGAGGTCACCCATTCTTCGACTGCTGAAAACCATCCAGCGGCTATTGCTGCTCCACGAGTGGTAACTGTCTGTGCCATCTGGGCAATTAGCTTCCGTGAGTGCACGCATCTCACCACTCTGTAGATTGATGATGTAGAGGTCGGCCTCAGAGTGCCAGATAGAGAAATTGCCCGCATCATGCAAAGTTACCACCATGAAACGTCCGTCAGGTGAAATGCGAGGAAAGGATACACTGCGTCCCTCTGTCTTAGCATTATAGAGCGTATCAACCTTGCTACCGAAAGTACGGCTCTCAACGTCTACATCGATGCGACAAAGACTGTAGTGCACATCCTTGTAGGTCATGGGAAGGCTTTCCACCTTGGTTGCTGAGCAGAAATAAAGGCTTCTGCCATCAGGAGAGAACATGGGGAACGTCTCAAATGCGTCATCCGACTTCAACAGTGGACTGCTGAATACTTCGTGACGATTCACATCATAAACCACCACATCAGAGGCATTATCGAACACCTCCAGGATATTCTGGTTATGCGCAAAAAAAGACTGATGTGTGTCATTGACGGAGAATGCGATATATTCACTCGTAGGATGCCAAAACGGATAAACTAATGCAGAAATTGTTTCATCGGTCTTAGTATTCAGTTTTTCGGCATCCTTACCTTGAATTAATACCGTACCTGCATGCTTTGCCCTCATGTGAAACAAGATCTTCTCTGAATCACGTGAAGAGAAGCTATGGCAATTGACGCAATTGTAATCGGTAAAAGCATTTTCATATATAGGCATCTGCTCAAAAGACTCCAAATCACGCTGATAAATACCCATTTCATTCCAGAAAGTATAGGTGGGTTGAATAAGGCGATAAGCGATATAAGGATTTATCTCTTCCTGAGCAACATGCATGTAGAACGGTAAATAGGCCGTCCATCCATCTTGTGTCTTGCGACAAACGGTCAAAGTAATGTCTTGCCCTCTATTACAATCCAAGAGGTTCTTCCATTTATTCGCTGGAATGGAGAACAATCCCTTGGCATCACCTAACACCTGAATACTCTCGCCTTGAATGCCTGTCAACAAAAGAGCGACTTCTTCCTGAACTTGAACTTGGAAATTTAGCGGGGCGATGTTTGGCGGAATCGTTACGTCTTTATAATCGGGGAAGATAGAAACTTCCTCATCAGAATGCTGAGAGACTTCTATAGCTGAATTGCATGAAACCAGCAACAATAGCAAAAAAAACTGAATGATGACATTAAATCGTATAGTCATAAGAATGTAGTTTTCTGTCATTATTATTGCAAAGGTACAGATTATTATTTTCTTTTCAACAAATAGTTAATGTTTTCTCATATCTATGTTTATTATTTGTTTAAAATTGTGAGAATCGCAAAACATCTAAATGGTTTCCTTCGATGACCAAGGGGCCACTCATTTAACATATATTAAGTATATCTTTATTATTAATAGGACCATAAGATGTAACTTTGTAATGTATTTGATTAATAACGACAAGTAATGAATCCTGATAAATCTTCAAATCTTAGATTGTTGTTGATAGTAGGCATGCTAATAGCAGTATGTCTATTGTTGTATTTTATTTTAGAAGGTACTCAAAAGTTTGTTTATTATTATAGGGAACAGCAGCAGATATTCCTATTTGATCGAACTTATATTCTAGGTTTACTAAAGCCTATCGGGGGGTTGGCCGTGATGGTAGGACAATGGTTGGTGCAGTTCTTCGTGTTGCCACATGCAGGCGCCTGGATTTCAACATTACTCAGCCTGATATTTGCCTTCTTCATCTTCTTGGGCTTGCGAAAGTTGGATGCACATGGTTGTTGGTGGGTGCCATTAGTATTCATACCTGTTTTTCTATACCACATTTGCTTGCAAGAAAGCCATGTACATTATAATGGATTAGTGGCACTAACCATCGGAAGTGTCAGCCTTTGGGGATATTCCTTGCTGACCAAGATGCATTGGAAGTTTCGCATTATAGGTGGTGTGGTGATTGCACTGGTACTGTTCTATTTGGCAGGTTCCGTTGCCGTTCTTATAAGCTTGACGATGCTGCTTTTCGATTTACTCCGCAAGGCTCCAAAAGCCTATCTGGGAGCAGTACCATTGGCAGTAGTGCTTTTCATGGGCATCTTGGCTGTATCTTTCAGGTGGT
This sequence comes from Bacteroidaceae bacterium, assembly GCA_017650045.1. Lineage (GTDB taxonomy): Bacteria > Bacteroidota > Bacteroidia > Bacteroidales > Bacteroidaceae > Bacteroides. Next base: position 21,049 of record JAGCFP010000058.1, read on the forward strand.
TAATGGATTATGACTATGCATTCTGGACAAAAAGCTACTGTGAATATTACTATGCTCCAACCACCCTACATACTTTGTCTTGGATCTCACTACCATTGCTAATGCTTTTAGTGGGAGTGTCGGCCAAATGGCAGTGGCGCAAGACTTGGATGGAACCAGTATTCGCCGTGGTACTGATAGGGCTGATGACCTTCAGCTATCTGCAAATATCAAGAGGTGTGAAAAATGATGCTTACTACACTTTGCAGGAGCAGATACACTATGCCGATACGCAAGAATGGGATAAGTTGACCACCGTAGAGGGTGTTAGTGCCAATGACGATATACAAATGAACTATTTCAATCTAGGACTTTCACATCAAGGACGGCTGCTTTATGACCTGTTGATCTATCCACAGAAAGGCATGTCATCTCTGATGATAGACAATGTGCAGGATACGGATATGGGCGTACTGATGGCACGCCTGTACTATCAAATGGGGGTAATAGGAGCAGCCCAATATCTATCTTTTTGTGCTACTGTGGGCATAACCTATGGTAACCCCTCTATGACTATGTTGCTGATTAAGACCTACCTCATCAATGGCTCTTATCAGATGGCTGAGAAGTATATTAAGATGCTTGAGAAAAGTTGGTATTATGCCGACTGGGCAAGGGAACAACGCCAGTTCCTTTATAACGATAAAGCAGTAGAAGCAGACCCAGAGTTAGGGAAGATGCGGCGGGGATTGACAAAGAATAATGACGAATTTGTAATAATTCATGGTCCTTTATCAGATTTAGCCTCGGTATTGGATGCGAATCCAGGCAACAAAGAAGCAGCCGAATATTTAATAGGTATGCTATTAGTTTCCAAAAATTTCGATGGTGTTATAGAGTTTGTGGAACGGTATTACGGAAAAGGTTGCATGACCACATTGCCAGAACGACTTCAGGAAGCGATAGTAGCCATCAATGAACATGACCCCGAATTCTGTCGTGCCCATGGTGTGAGTGAAGAAACCATCGACCGATTTACCAATTTCAGACAGGATGTGATTACCTTAAGAAGGAATGGAGCTACCAACTTTTCTGGTTTGGCTGCCAAATATGGCAAGACTTTCTGGTATTACATGATAAAATAAACCTCTGTTACTATTTCGAGTTCAAGCAACAATCACAGATACCACAATTGTGCGGATTGTCTTCTCCGAAATAGCGCAGCAACATGCGGCTTCGGCAATTCACGTCATTCTCTGCGTAATGTATGATGGCATCGAGCTGTTTTTCTAACCGTTCCTTACGCTTTTCATAGATCTCTTTAGAGAAATGAAGGTCTCGGAGTTCCATGCGCTCACGTGTATAAATGATATAGGGTGTCTTCTTGGCAGGGATATAACTGATGATATGCAATTTAGCCAAACGGATAAGTCGTTTATAGATGTCTTGTCTCTCCATGTGAAGGCGAATGGAAAGGAGTTCTTCACTGATATAGGCATAATCCGTAAAGACACCCGTATATGAACGAAGGATGGTTTGAATAAGACGGTCGGTATCCTTATCCGTTTCATGCAAGCGGTAGAGTTCATCTCTGGATAGGATAAACATCAATCGAGAGGCATTGTCCTGCTCATCAGTATATTCCAGATACCCCGCTTGTGTCAGTAATTTCAGAGCGTTATGTACGGGTACGGGGAAATGCTTAAACTTATGGCAGAAATCATCTATGTCAAACACTTTTATACATCCGATTCCATCTCCCATGGCCATCTGGTAATAGTATTGCAGATGCTCATACACCTGACGGATATAATCTTTCTGTGGGAAAGTATCGGGCACACGTCGATGCAGGATGGTCTTGTCGTGTGGATGAAAGAGCAATACGGCGTAAGCTTTCTGACCGTCTCTTCCTGCACGACCAGCTTCCTGGAAATATGCCTCAATGGAATCAGGTAAGTCCATGTGGATAACCAATCGCACATCAGGCTTGTCGATGCCCATCCCAAAAGCATTGGTAGCCACCATTACCCTACTCTCTCCGTGCTTCCAACGCTGCTGTCGTTGGTCTTTGACAGCATCATCCAGTCCTGCATGATAGAATTCGGCCGTAATTCCAGCTGTATGAAGCAATTCAGCTATTTCCTTCGTCCTTTTACGATTACGCACATAGACAATGGCACTCCCTGTTGTACGCTGTAAGATATGGAGCAATTCCTGAGGCTTATTCTCTGTTTTTCTTACGACGTAGGCCAGATTCTTTCGCTCAAAGCTCATGCGAAAGACATTCTCTTGAGGAAACAGCAATTGTTTCTGGATATCCTTGACCACCTCTGGAGTGGCAGTGGCAGTAAGTGCCAATAAAGGGATCTCTGGAAGCAACTCCCTGATTTCTGCAATTTTCAGATAGGCAGGACGGAAATCATATCCCCATTGAGAGATACAATGACTCTCATCTACGGTAATAAGGCAGATGTTCATCTTCACCACTTTCATACGAAAGAGTTCCGTACCTAAACGCTCTGGAGAAATATATAGGAATTTATAGTTTCCGAAAATACAATTGTCTAAAGTGGTCAGGATCTCATCACGTGACATACCAGAATAGACAGCCAATGCCTTGATGCCCTTTTCCCTTAAGTTCTGTACTTGGTCTTTCATAAGAGCTATCAGAGGGGTAATGACTAAACATAACCCGTCCATGCATAGCGTAGGTACCTGGAAGGTAATGGACTTACCACCTCCAGTGGGCATTAAGCCAAGCGTGTCACGTTTCTGAAGAATGCTATGGATAATATCTTCCTGGATTCCTCGAAAAGAATCAAAGCCCCAATACTTCTTCAGAACGTTGAGCATTGAACAATGGATATTGAAGATTAAACTTCGTTTGGCTTAATGTCTTCTATCTGCAACTGGACTTCACCCTTCTTGTGCGTATTTTCCTCAATGGTATAGACAATGTCGAAACTGCGCTTGGTCTTGATGAATCGCACATGTGAACTTTGTCCGAAGGCAATGCCGTTCATCACCTTGTTAGACTTGTTGTCCACCAGTTCCAACTTGATATGTTCCTGACCACGTCCTACCACCTTACTGGTACCATAGTCATACACATGGTGGGTGCAGAAAACAGGTTTCTCGTTGTTAGGACCAAAGGGATTGAACTTCTTCAAATCTGCATAAAACTTGTTGGAAATGTCCTTAAAATCTATTTCTGCATTGATGTCTATCACAGGCAACATTTGTTCAGAAGTGATGTGCTCAGCCACAAAAGCCTCAAATCTCTCCCTAAAGATAGGAACATTCTCTGCCTTCATGGAAAGACCTGCCGCATAGGTATGACCTCCAAAGTTTTCCAGTAAGTCACGACAAGATTCAACAGCTTTATAAACGTCAAACCCTGTAACGGAACGGGCAGAACCTGTTGCTAAGCCACCCGTATAAGTGAGTACCACAGAAGGTTTATAGAACACCTCCGTCAATCGGGATGCCACGATACCAATTACGCCACGATGCCATTCTGGATTATACAACACGATGGAATGTTTATCGTTCAGTGCCGAGTGTTCTGCCACAATCTTGTTGGCTTCTTCGGTCATGGCTTTATCCAGATCCTTGCGCGTCTCGTTATACTGATTGATGGTGTTGGCTTTTTCTACTGCCGTGGAGAAATCCTTCTCTGTCAATAAATCTACCGCTTCCTTTCCGTTCTGGATTCTACCTGATGCATTGATGCGTGGCCCTATTTTGAACACGATGTCGCTCATTGTAAGCTCTCTATCGTTAAGTCCGCATACATCAATGATGGCTTTCAATCCTACGCTTGGGTTGCTGTTGAGTTGTTTCAAGCCATGGTAAGCCAAAATGCGGTTTTCTCCCATGATGGGTACGATATCACTGGCAATACTCACAGCACAAAGGTCAAGTAATGGGACCAAGTTATGGAAGTCGATGCCGTTATTAAGGGCAAATGCCTGCATGAACTTGAACCCTACTCCACAACCAGATAGGTGCTCATAAGGATAAGTATTGTCTTTACGCTTGGCATTGAGAATAGCAGCTGCAGGAGGGAGTTCATCATCTGGCACATGATGGTCGCAAATGATGAAATCTATGCCTTTCTCCTTCGCATAAGCAATCTCCTTCACAGCCTTAATGCCACAATCCAGCACGATGACCAGTTTCACACCAGTCTCCTCGGCATAATCCACCCCCTGGAAGGAAACGCCATAGCCCTCTTCATATCGATCTGGGATGTAATAATCGATATTCGAGTAAAACTGTTGAATAAACTTGTAGACCAGCGCTACAGCGGTAGTGCCGTCTACGTCATAATCTCCATAGACGAGAATACGCTCCTTGCGACCCATAGCCAGATTTAGCCTTTCGACCGCAAGGTCCATGTCCTTCATCAAAAATGGGTCGAGCAACTCAGAAAGCTGCGGACGGAAGAACTTCTTCGCCTCCGCCGCCGTCGTGATACCGCGCTCTACCAAAAGTCTGCCCAATATCGGACTCATACCCAAGTCTTTGGCCAATAGTTGGCTTGTCTCGACCAGGTGGGGAGATATAGGCAAATAATTCCATTTGTGAGTCATTATATATATTATTTTTTATTTTTTTCATTGTATGTAAAATTTATTAGAGCCCATTAAGGCATTATAATGAATGTGTAAAGATACAGCTTTTATTTTAATATATGCAAGGATATTCGTAAAATATTTTTAGAGATGATTATATAAAAGAAAAAACGCAGTGTAAAAGCACTACGTTTATCGGATATTTACATGAATTTTCAGAGTTGCAAGGGGCGACGTTTATTTCTTCGGACATCCTTACCTTCAAATCGGCAAATGGCCTCAATCCATTCCTCCTTCAATGGCATGGATTCATGTGCTATCAGATCATAGGTAACCATGACCGACATACCCTTACATTTAACCTCACCACTGTTGAGGTCGATAACCCGCTGGCTCAAGTGAAAACTCTTGTTACCTATCTCGGTGACAGCGGTTTGCACAGCTATATGATCCGTTTCATAAATCTGGGAAAGAAAGTCTGCTTGCACATGAACTGCCACAATGCCGTAATTCCGCCAGTTCACATGGGGGCATACATGGGCAAAATATTGGCTTTTTCCTAAGTCGTAAAAAGAGAAATACACTTCATTATTCACATGTCCGAAACGATCCACATCATTCCAACGCAACTGGATAGGCATTGTATGGTGATATTGCAACTCTTCTTTTTCTTCTTCCATCGATTTTCTTATTACTATTTCTTATTTTTTTGCAAAAATACTATTTTTGCATCTAAATTCATGTCCGAATAGTGAAAGAATTAAAAATTAGCATATAAAAAATGTGAAGGCTATGACAAAGGCTATGATGGATGAGATTAAAAAAGCCTGTGAGGTGATGCGACAAGGAGGGCTGATTCTCTATCCCACAGATACGGTTTGGGGCATCGGTTGTGATGCCACCAACGAGGAAGCTGTGCGTAAGGTCTATGCACTGAAACAGCGTGAAGACTCTAAAGCCATGCTCGTACTGGTGGATAATGCCGTAAAGGTGGATTTCTATGTCAAGGAAGTTCCGCCTGTGGCTTGGGATTTGTTGGAGGTTGCCACTAATCCTCTGACGATCATCTATTCTAGTGCCCGCAACCTTGCCCCCAACTTATTGGCAGAAGATGGGAGTGTGGGCATTCGTGTCACTGAAGAAGAATTCTCCAAGCAACTCTGCTTCCATTTCCGAAGAGCCATAGTCTCTACAAGTGCCAATATCAGTGGTGAGCCTTCTCCCAGGAACTTTGCGGAAATCAGCGAAGAGGTAAAGAAAGCCGTGGATTACATTGTGAATTATCGGCAGAACGACAAACAGAAACGTAAACCCAGCAGCATCATTAAATTAGGGCCAACGGGTGAAATAAAAATAATCCGACAGTAATGAATAGTAAGAATAATTGGTTTGAAAGGTTTATCAATTGGAGAGAGACACACATCAGCAACCGCCAGTTTATACTGATTCTCAGTTTACTGGTCGGCATTGCCTGTGCTTTGGCGGCTTTGGTGCTCAAGCAGCTAATTCACCTAATCCAAACACTGCTCACCGCTGGATTCATTTCTTCTGAAGCCAATTTCCTTTATCTGTTGTATCCAGTAATTGGTATTTTCCTCACAGGGGTGTTTATCAGACGTGTGGTCAAGGATGACATCAGTCATGGCGTTACCAAAATCCTGTATGCTATTTCACGCAGAGAAGGACATATCAAGCGACACAATACTTGGAGCAGCATCATTGCCAGTTCCATCACTATCGGATTTGGTGGATCTGTTGGAGCAGAGGCCCCTATCGTACTCACAGGATCAGCCATTGGTTCTACCCTTGGCTCAACTTTCCGTATGGACCAACGCACATTAATGCTTTTGGTGGGATGTGGTGCTGCAGGGGCTGTGGCTGGTATTTTCAAGGCACCCATAGCAGGCTTGGTCTTTACTATTGAGGTCATCATGTTAGACCTTACCATGTCCTCTCTTTTGCCATTACTTATTTCTTCTGTAACGGCAGCTACCATTGCATACATCACCACGGGCACCGATGCCATGTTCCAGTTTGCACAAGATGAGCCATTCGTACTCTCACGCATTCCTTACGTCATTATTCTTGGTATTGCCTGCGGACTGATTTCGCTCTATTTCACACGCGCCAATATTGCCATTGAGGAAATCTTTAGGAAGCTAAAGTCCCCCTATGCCAAATTAGCTCTGGGAGGGGTCATGCTAAGCGTGCTGATCTTCGTCTTTCCTCCTCTCTACGGTGAAGGATATGAGATTATCGAGCTATTGATAAATGGTACCAACAATGCCGATTGGGAAACGGTGATGAACAATTCGCTTTTCTATGGCCACGGAGAGCTCCTGCTGCTCTATCTGGTTCTGATTATCATCTTCAAAGTCTTCGCCATGACAGCAACTAATGGTGGTGGTGGCTGTGGCGGTATCTTTGCACCTTCCCTCTTCTTAGGATGCATTGCAGGCTTCGTTTTCGCCCATTTTTGCAATGGATACGACTGGTCGGAGCCTCTCCCAGAGAAGAACTTTGCGTTGATGGGTATGGCGGGTTTAATGAGCGGTGTGATGCACGCGCCACTAACCGGGGTCTTCCTGATTGCCGAACTGACAGGAGGATACCACCTATTCCTGCCTTTGATGATTGTATCCATGGCATCCTACCTTACTATCGTACTGTTTGAGCCTCACAGCATCTATTCCATGCGCCTGGCAAAGAAAGGCGAGCTGCTTACGCATCATAAAGATAGAGCCGTATTGACACTGATGAAGATGGACAGTGTGATAGAAAAAGACTTCAAAGTGGTACATCCAGAAATGGATTTAGGGCAAATGATAGGAGCCATTTCCAACTCTAAGCGTAATATCTTCCCAGTGACGAATGCTAGTGGTGATTTCCTGGGGATGGTACTGATGGACAACATTCGAAACATCATGTTCCGCCAAGAGCTTTACCACCATTTCAAAGTAGAACGCCTCATGACATCCCCTCCAGCACGACTGTATGATACAGATAGTATGGAACAGGTGATGGAGAAGTTCGATGAAACGGAAGCATGGAATTTACCAGTCGTCAATGAAGAAGGGAAATACTTAGGCTTTGTATCTAAGTCGAAAGTATTCAATGCCTATCGAGAAATGATGGTGCATTTATCTGAGGAATAATATTTACTCAATGTTCTATGATCTATGGAAAAAAAAGAGTTAAGAATTGTCTATATGGGCACGCCCGACTTCGCAGTGGAGGCTCTTCGGTGTTTAGTAGAAGGCGGTTATAATGTTGTGGGTGTTATTACCATGCCCGACAAGCCTGCAGGCCGAGGACATAAGATTCAATATTCCCCTGTGAAACAATATGCCTTGGAGCACCAATTACCACTGCTTCAACCCGAAAAACTGAAAGAAGAATCATTCATCGAAGCGCTTCGGGCATGGAAAGCCGACTTGCAGATTGTCGTCGCCTTTCGTATGTTACCAGAGATCGTATGGGCGATGCCTCGGTTTGGTACATTCAACCTCCATGCTTCCCTACTTCCACAATATCGTGGCGCTGCCCCCATCAACTGGGCAGTCATAAATGGAGAGACAGAAACGGGCATCACCACATTCTTCCTGAAACATGAGATTGACACGGGGGAAGTCATACAACAGGTAGCAATCCCTATCGCCGACACTGATGATGTGGGCATCGTGCATGACAAGTTGATGGTATTAGGCGGCAAACTGGTCATCGAGACCGTAGATGCCATCTTGAACGGTACCGTGAAATCCATCCCACAAGAAGAGATGATCACAGAGGAGTTGCATCCTGCCCCCAAGATATTCAAAGAAACTTGTCGCATAGACTGGCACAAGCCCCTCAAGCAGATCTACGACTTCGTACGTGGATTGTCCCCCTACCCTGCAGCATGGACGGAACTACAGAAACCCGATGGCAGCGTGGAGATGCTAAAAGTCTATCAGACTGCCAAAATCCCTGATGCACATCAGCTTCCAAGTGGTACCCTCCGTACCGATAGCAAGACCTACTTGCATGTCGCTGTGGAAGGAGGTTTCATCTCAATCTTATCGTTGCAGCTCTCAGGAAAGAAACGGTTGAAAATTGATGAATTATTGCGGGGCTATAAAATAACCGACGAATTCTGTGTGAAGTAATCAGGTAATTATTATCTTTGTACCAGTTAAACGGATAGCTATGGAACCCATCATTTCCCCATCAATACTTTCGGCAGATTTCTGTCATCTCGGCCGTGAGATAGATATGCTCAACAACAGTGAAGCAGACTGGATACACATCGACGTTATGGACGGTGTCTTCGTACCCAATATCTCCTTTGGCTTCCCCGTCTTGAAGCATGTAGCCAAGGCAAGTACCAAACCATTGGACGTACACCTGATGATTGTTCAGCCTGAGAAGTTCATTCAGGAAGTCCGTGCCCTTGGCGCCTTTCTCATGAACGTACATTACGAGGTATGTCCCCATCTGCACAGAGTGATACAGCAAATCCGCGAAGCAGGAATGCAACCAGCCGTTACCTTAAATCCTGCCACCCCTGTCTCTCTGGTGAAAGACATCCTACCCGATGTCTATTTGGTGCAGCTCATGGGTGTTAATCCTGGTTTCGGTGGCCAGAAATTCATCGAGCGCACCGTTGAGAAAGTCCGTGAACTTCGCGACCTTATCAGTGAGACCAATTCCAAAGCCCTTATCGAGGTCGATGGTGGCGTGAACTTGCACACTGGTGACCGCCTTATTGAAGCAGGAGCCGATGTCTTAGTGGCAGGTAATGCTGTCTTTTCTGCCAATGATCCTCAAGAGGCCATAAGGCAATTGAAGAATCTATAATATCCCATTTTATGAAGAGCACCTCTTTGCTTCAAAAACATCCCATACTGAGGTTGCTCCTTCCCCTAATGCTAGGAATAGTGTTGGCTGATTGTTTCTATCAGGAATTAGCCAACTATCAAGATTTTTTACTAATCATTACGCTAACATCTTTCTTCCTTTTATTACTCTTTCTTTGGAAAATTAAAGGATGCTTCCCTTTTTTCTTGCCTTTAATAATGATGGGCATTGGCATGCTATTGACAGGGAAAAGTCTTTCAAAATCATTCTTCGTCTATCCAGAGGGGAATGCGGTTTATCGAGTACTCATTACAGAACAACCAGAGGAAAAGGAACGCAGCATCTTATGTAAGTCTTTAGTCTTGGAAAGGGCAGATACTATACAAAAAGGAGTTAGAGATAAAGTTTTCCTTCTCTACTTAGCGAAAGACTCTGCCTCTTTTGCCCTTGGGAAGGGGGATTCTTTATTGATCTATGCCTCATTAGCTCCTGTATTGAACAGTGGAATTCCAGATGCCTTCGATTATCCTCGTTATCTACGGAGAAAGGGCATATGCGGCTCTGCATACATTGCAGCAGACCATTGGCAATTAACCGGACATGACGAAGCATTGACTAATGACAGACTAACTAAAACCAGAAACTACCTGAAAGAAAGGTATGAAAGACTCGGCTTCAAAGGGGATGAACTAGCTATTCTTACGGCATTGACCATTGGTGATAAAGAAGAATTGAGCGAAGAGATACAAGAGATCTATTCCGTCAGTGGAGCAAGTCATATTTTGGCTATTTCAGGACTGCATATTGGTTTGCTTTATGCGGTCTTATGGATACTGCTTTCTCCTATGAGAAAGAGAAAGTATCTTAAATTCATGTCTGTCTTGCTTATTGTTAGCACATTATGGCTATTTGCCGCATTGACTGGATTTCCTGCTTCTGTAGTGCGTTCTGTCACCATGTTCTCATTGATTGCTCTTTCTTCATTGACACAAGAACGACCGCATACACTAAACACATTGGCTTCGGCAGCTTTTGTGATGCTTCTATTCCAACCTTTATGGCTTTTCGAAATAGGATTCCAGATGTCTTTTGCCGCAGTGGTAGCCATTGTCACTCTGAATCCTTTCCTCTCTTCTTTATGGCCAACGAGAAACAAATTTCTCTGTAGATTCAGGGATCTGTTGTCCGTTTCCATTTCTGCACAGATAGGAGTTGCGCCAATCGTTGCCTTTTATTTCCATCGCTTTTCTATCTATTTCATCTTTTCTAATCTATGGGCGATTCCGATGGTTACCTTGATTATGTATATAGCTTTACTGATGCTTGTGTTCTCTCCTTTTTATACTATACAGCAATGGATCGCTTTGTTGGAAAATAAACTGATCCACTGGCAGAATATAGGACTAGAGTATATCAGTCAGTTGCCTCATGCTTCCATTGATCGTGTATGGATAACCATCGGAGAAATTGTTGGATTCTATATGGTTATATGGCTGTTTTACCGTTTCTTCCAAAGACGGACTGCCAAAAATACCCTTTGGGCATTAGGGAGTATGTGCTTGTTGCTTTTTGCGCACTTAGGACTATCTATAAACAATAGGATGAGTTCATGCATTGTCTTTTATAATGTGCGAGGCTGCCCTACGGTTCACTTGATTTCAGATACAGGCAATTCTTGGATAAGTACAACGGATAGCTTGCCAAATATGAAGACGCTCATAAACCAAGCAAATCCCTATTGGATGCATCACAAGTTAGAAATTCCAAAAATGCTAACTTGCGAAAATCAAATGGTGGATTATCATGGGAAGCGCATTTGCTTCATCAATGATGCTCGTTGGAGATGGAAGAAAAGTGACACAAAACTTTCCGTTGATTACTTATATATTACCAGCGGATATAGAGGAACACTTGCAGAATTAGAAGAGTTGTTCGATATTAATGAGGTGGTCATTGATGCGTCCTTGTCTGCATTTTACACCAATCGTTTGGATACAGAATGTAATGAAAGACACATTCCTATACACCATTTAATCGACGAGGGAATACTCTGCATACCCATATAAAAAAGAAGGGTATCTATCACAGACACCCAATCTTTAATAACCTTAAATCTAATACCATGAAAAACACTATACAAAGGTAGTGATTTTATGTTATATAACATAAATCTGTCTAGAAAAATGCCTTAATTTAACAAAATTTAAATATTAAACCCTATTTTTGCTTTGTAGAGTTGGACATTATCCACTACTCCACATAAAGTACCAAGCCTTTGAGGTATTCACCTTCGGGATGATAGATGTTCACTGGATGGTCGGCTGGCTGAGTAAGTTGGTGCAAAATGCGCACACTTCGTCCCGTCATAGCAGCAGCTGTGAAGATGGAAGTGCGGAATTGTTCCTTGCTGACGGCCTGAGAACAAGAGAAGGTGAACAAAATGCCTCCCGAATGTATCTTTTCCATAGCCTTCACATTAAGCTTGCGATAGCCCTGAAGGGCATTACGCAAGGCATCACGATGCTTAGCAAAGGCGGGAGGATCGAGGATAATGAGGTCATATTGCCCATCGTCCATCTGATCGAGGAATTTAAAGGCATCCTCAGCATAGGCGGTATGACGCTGATCATCTGGGAAATTAAGACGAACATTCTGATTGGTCAATTCGATGGCTTTGGCAGAACTATCTACGGAATGTACCAGACGAGCACAGCCTCGCAAAGCATAGACGGAAAAACCGCCCGTGTAGCAGAACATGTTAAGTACATCACGGCCACAGGCATAACGTTCCAACAGGGCACGATTCTCGCGTTGATCAACGAAGAAACCTGTTTTCTGCCCTTTTGCCCAATCAATATGAAACTTCAAGCCATATTCCAAAGCGACATTCTCCTGACTGCCACCAATGAGAAAACCATTTTCAGCTCCAAGGTCGGCTTTATATGGCAAGGTGGTTTCTGATTTATAATAGATGTGCCTAATACTTCCTTTCATCACCTCCAACAGGGCATCTGCAATCTGTTTACGGCAGCAATGCATGCCTACTGAGTGAGCCTGCATCACAGCAGTCTGTCCATAAATGTCGATAACCAGACCTGGAAGATTATCGCCCTCACCATGTACCAATCGGTAGGTCGTGTGATCTGGTTGCTTACAGAGTCCGATACCTTGTCGCATCTCATAGGCTATTTGGAGCTTCCGCTTCCAAAAATCTTCATTGATGGCTTCATCCTGACGGAAAGTCAAGATTCTTACAGCAATGCTGCCTATCTGATAATGGCCACGCGCTATGAAATCTCGCTTTGCTGTATAAATATCAACTAAATCTCCTTCCTCAGGGGTACCGTCGATATGGGAGATGGCTCCAGAAAAGACCCATGGATGGAAACGCTTCAGTGATTCTTCCTTCCCTGACTTTAAATAGACTCTGTACATATCTCTTCTTCGTTAACTTTCTTAATGACAAAATCGCCCGACTGCCTTAATTCTTCCAACTTATGATAAATCTTTAGGCAAGCCCACGCATCGATAGCAGCATACTCCTGTTGGGCAACAGTCAAATGTTCTGTATCCCAGTTTGACAGGCGCTGCACTTTAGAAATCTTCTCACCAAAGAGGATGGCATAGATTTTCTGCAGACTTTTTTCCTCTATGCCAAATGTACTTACATACTCCTGAAGTTCTATATAGCCTCCAGGTGTAAAGGATGCCCGTTTCTGTAGCATCATAAAGTCATCTTTCAACGACAATCCTATTTTCAAGATCTGAGGATTCTCCAGAAGTTTTACAACTGAAGGAGTAAGTCCCACCTTATTCAGTCGGATAAGATAACAAACGTTATCAGTAGCCAATTGGAGTAATGAAACCAGATGTACTTCGCCTTTCTTGAAGGAGGGTCGCGTTTCCGTATCGATGCCTAATACAGAGGATTTCTCAAGATAAAAGATGGCTTTTTCTATATCCCACAGACTCTCCACCACCTTGATGCTACCATTGAACATGACACGGGGCATGGTGTTGATGGTTTCTTTGTCTATTATATTATGTATTATCATCGGTTCAGTCATAATACTTATCCTCTTCCTCATCGATGGTATCTGAAGCAAACTTCAATTCATGCAATGCTCGCAGAGTATTGACCAACTTCTGCCCCCAATAGAGCCTAAAATTCTCTTGACATAAGGCCAGAGCATCGTGCATGGTCAGATTCAAGCCTTGTCTAAATACAAAAATAAAATTACAGATGTCTTGATAAATATCAGCCAAATCTTCTGAGATATGCTTAGCTATTGGGGTATCGCTGTACTTCATGTCCTCCATAAACACATCGAGATACACATCATCTTTTGTCAGAATGCGGGAGATATTGGTACGGATGTATTCATAGTCTTCCTCGGTGACATGTTCTTCCAACAGTTCATTTCCCATGGATTCACAGGCAGGAAGCAGCAAGGCCTTGATATAAAGCAAAGGCAAGACTTTCAAAGTGGTATCTATAAACTGGTCTTTCTCAGTAGCTACTGCCTGCTCCATGAGTTTACAGAATTCTGCTGCCACAGTGACAAAGTCTATCACGTTCCTATCAAATATCGCCTTGCTCTCTTTTGCCATTTCTAATAATTCATGTATTTTTACTGTTTAAAGCTACCAGTAAACGAAGGCAAAGACAGTAAGAAGTCTTTACTGAATGTGAGTAGCTTCGCATAGTTTTCTTTGCAAAGATAATGTAAAAAGAATGTAAAAACAAAGTTATAGTAAAAGAACTCATACCTTTACCCCAAATTCCGCTTCCCTCACGAGGGAATAAAATTTTCCTCACGAGGAAAGTCATTTTCCCTCGGGAGACTCCGTTTGCAAAGAAGGCAGAAAAATACGCTGTCAACTGTCCACAACTGTCTACCTATAGAGCAAAATGTGGACAGTTGTGGACAGTTGACAGTTAGTTATTGCCTTTTACACCAAAACAGAACAGGGGCGAACCGTAAGGCTCGCCCCTGAATTATAGCTTAGAAGATATGTCTAAACTGAAGGATTACTTCCAGTTCTCATTCTGAACGAAACGACCCATAGCGGTCTGAATCTCAGTCTGAGGAATTGGGAAGGTTACCCAGTCAGCAGAATAAGCATTACCGAACTTGCCTGGGAAGAACTGGCCTTCGTATTCACGGTAAGCATTCAGCACGTTAGCAACAGTACCCCAACGGGCAATGTCAAACCAACGGTGACCTTCCATACCAAACTCTGCACGCATTTCACGAGCTAAAGCGGTCTTTGCCTCTTCTTTGCTAGCAAAGTTAGTATACAGACCAATCTTATAGGTAGCAGCTGCACCAGTCTTAGTCTCACCATTTACAAGGTCGGTAAATGTCTTACCTGCAGCAGGATTCTCGATAAAGCTGTTAGCAGCACGTGCACGTACCTTATTAATCAAAGTCAGAGCAGTACCCAGATCACCTTCTTCGATGGCACATTCAGCACGCATCAACAGGATGTCAGCGAAACGGATTACGTGGTAGTTAGCAGCATTTGAACTGATGGCAGTAGCCACAGCCGTAGAACCACGGTCAGCCTTGCGGTGCTGATACTTGATGTTCATCTGAAGACCACCATTGGTGTAGTCACGTACCCAACCGTTCAACTCGGTAGGAATACCATAATCCAGATAAGGAACTCCGAAACGACCTGCGCAGTAGTCCAAACGTGGATCAACAGGAGTATCCAGGTCAGTTACAATCTTACCATCTTCGATAGTAGTCAAAGGATCAAAATCAGTATAGTTAGCCAAAGGCAGACCATTAGCGTCAACCATGAAGCTGTTTACAAACTCGTAAGTTGGCTGATAGAAACCCCAACCACCAATACCCAGAGCACCAGGAGAACCAGGAGCAGGGTTAGAGATGATGGCATTAGAATCGGTCTGAGTACCGCTGATTACCAACTGAACATCGAATACAGACTCACCAGTCCAGTCAGAAGTGTTAGCATTATTGAACAACTCAGCATAAGTGTCGGCCAAACGGAACTTCTCACCTCTTGCATCTACACCATTATTGATAATATCATCCAGCAGCGCCTTGGCATCTGCCCAATGATTTGCAGAAGCGTTCTTACCATTAAATGGAGAAGACCAATAAACATACAACTTAGCAAGCATGGCCTTGGCCATCCATGAAGTAGCACGACCCAATTGATTCTTTCCATATCCAGCAGATGTCCATGTTGCAGGAAGTCCAGCAGCAGCGTCCTTAAGATCCTGCTCAACCAGATTCCAAATGTAAACATAGTTACCACTCTCATCAACATTTGACACCACTGGGTCTGTAGATGCCTGATAGTCCTCCAAAGTCACATAAGGAATGGCGGCACCGAACATACGGATACCTTCAAACATCCAAACACCCTTGATGAACTTAGCCTGGGCAATGAT
Organism: Bacteroidaceae bacterium; assembly: GCA_017650045.1. GTDB lineage: Bacteria > Bacteroidota > Bacteroidia > Bacteroidales > Bacteroidaceae > Bacteroides. Next base: position 36,868 of record JAGCFP010000058.1, read on the forward strand.
TTGGTCAGGGTTGGCAATCTTATCGCCAGCCTTGCCTACCATGTCAATCACGTTGTTGCAACGTTTTACAGCTTCATAAATGCCTGCCCACTTACCCTGAATGTAGGAGTTAGCAGCAGAAAATGAATAAACCTCGATAGCGGTGAAGTCAGACTGGTCTGAAGACTGAGATCCCTTGTTGGCATCAGCACCTGCAACGTCACCGAAGCAGTAGTTAGCCAGAGAAGCATAACCCATCCAACCGGTCTGGTTCATGTTGTTCAGAGAAGCATAAGCACCTGTCAGCACCATGTCAATACCGCTCTCAGTGGTCAGCGTACCCTCAGACACAGAACCAGCAGGGTCGAGTACCAGGAAGTCGTCGCCGCAACTGCTCATAGTCAGGGTAGCAAGTGCCATTGCTGAATATAATATTGCTTTTTTCATATTGTATTTCAATTTAAAAGTTTTAATTTGTTAAACCTTTCTTCTTTTAATGAACTCTCCTTGAATGCCCCTCCCTCGATTGGGAGGGGCCGGGAGAAACTATCTTTTGGTAGTCAGTTCATTAAATTAGAAGTCGATATTCACACCGAACAAGTACTGACGTGGCATACCGTATGCACCATAGTCGATACCCTTAGACTGGTCACCTGATACGTTATTAACTTCAGGATCCAGACCTTCGTAACCAGTGATAGTGAATACGTTAGACAGCTGGAAGTACAGGCGGATGCGAGACAGAGTCAGCTTCTGAACCACCTTGCGTGGCAGAGTGTAACCCAGGGTCAGAGTCTGCATACGCAGGTAAGAACCGTCGGTTACATAGTCAGAGTGTGACTGAGTGTTCTCAGCGTGAGTATCACCGAATACCCACAATGGCAGAGTTCCGTTAGGATTGCTTGGGCTCCATGCGTTGTTTACACGCTCGTAGCTGTATACGTTACCAAGGTTACCCCACAGAGTATAGTACTCATAGTGCTTATAGATATCGTTACCCAATGAGTAGTACAGGTAAGTGCTCAGATCCCAGTTCTTCCAGTTCAGGCTGAGATTAACACCACCTGTCAGGTCTGGATGAGGATTACCGATGATGGTACGGTCGTCAGCATTTACCTTGCCGTCACCATTGATGTCTTTCCACTTGTAGTGACCTACGTAGTTCTTTGCTGTAGGTTTAACCTCTGTTCCGTCAGGAAGAGTACCGCCAGTAAGGTAGATCATGTCAGTAACACCGTAAGGCAGAGTGCCGTAGCTAAGTACTTCGCTCTCGCTCTTATAGATACCATCGTCTACATAACCGTAGAACATACCAACAGGCTGACCAACGGTAGTGATAGTCATCTGAGAAATACGAGAAGAGTAGAACAGGTCAGAAGCACCCAGTTTCACAACTTCATTCTTGTACCAAGATGCGTTGGCGTTGATGTTGTAAGACACCTGACCGATCTTGTCTCTCCAACCAATTGAGAAGTCGATACCGGTGTTCTTGATTTTACCCTGGTTGGTATTAGGCTTAGAAGCGGCACCTGACAGAGTAGTCCAAGAAGCTGGAACCAGCATGTCGGAAGTATTCTTGATATAGAAGTCGAAGGTTGAAGTCAGTCTGTTGTTCAAGGCTGTCAGGTCATAACCTACGTTGAACATCTTGATGGTCTCCCACTTAGCGTTCTTGTCACCCAAAGCTGAGATACCATAACCAGTAGCAGCAGAAGTATTGTCACCAACGATACCATAGAGGTAACGGGTTGGGTTAGAATACTGGAATGCGTAGTTGTAAGCACCGATGTTAGAGTTACCAGTTGTACCGTAACCAGCGCGGAGCTTCAAGTCATCCAACCAAGTTTCATGTGCCTTAGCCATGAATGGCTCGTCAGAAATACGCCAACCAAGAGAAATTGATGGGAAGGTACCCCAACGGTTAGCCTCTGCAAACTTAGAAGAAGCATCACGACGAATGGTAGCTGTTACCAGATACTTGCCCATGTAAGAGTAGTCCAAACGTCCGAAGAGACCAAACATGGTATTCACAGAACCCATGCCACCACCGTTACCCAGTGAAGAAGTACCACCATTACCGATGGTCCAAGTGTTGGTGTCATCCTCGAACACATAGTCGTTACGCCATGCGCTGATGTTGCGACCGATACCCATCTTCAAGGCCTCGGTACCACCCAATACTGTAAAGTCATGGTTCTCAGCTACAGTAAACTTATACTGTGCGGTATTGGTCCACTGCCAACCAAAGCCCCAAGAACCGTTCTCAGACAACTGGTTGCGTGAGCGACCTTCCTTATCATACATAATAGAGATCTTGCCCATTGACAAACCCCAACCGCCGTTCAGGTTCACAGCGAACTGAGAGCGGAGAGTCAGACCCTTGATCCATGGATCCTTCAACTCTGCGAAGAAGGAAGACTGCAGACGGAAGTTACGGTTCCAGTTGTCATAGCCATTTACCACGCTTGACAAAGCAGATACGTTACGACCACCATTACCCTGAGAACCAGCGAAATCGCCACCTACGTTGTAGGCAGGAACCCATGAGTTCATGGTGTAGGTCTGACCGAAGGTAGAACCATCACCCTGTCCACCACGCTCACCACGCGTCAGCATGATAGCTGCATTGGTGTTCTGACCTACCGTGAAGTGCTTGGAAGGATTGAAGGTGGTGTTCACACGGAGTGAGTAGCGCTCGAAGCTTGAACCCTTGATCGTACCGTTACGGTCCTGATAAGCGAATGACATAGAGTACTGACCCTTTTCGCCACCGCCCATCACTGACAGCTCGTGGTTCTGTGACCAACCAGTCTGAGTAACAAGGTCGTACCAATCTGTACCACGACGAGCCTCTTCTTCAGTACCATGGAGTATTTCCTTAATATAGTAGTATGAAGACAATGCATATGAGTCACCGCCATTTGGCTTGTAAGCCTCAACCATACCCTCGTATGAGCCGAAACGTGCCATAGCTTCATTCTTGCTCAAACCTGCCGGAACAATGGTGTAAGGCATGTTGTTCTCAATGCTCATGCCTACGTAATTGCCGTTAGCATCGTAAGCTGAACCGAACTGCTGATGACCTACTTTAAGTGGGTCGCCATCACGAACATCTACCAGGTTCTTCTGGCCCAGACCAATAGCCATCATGTAGTCGTATGCACCAAGAGTGGTGAAGCCGTCATTGGCCATGGTTGAAGCACTGATGTAACCAGAGTAAGATACGCGTACCTTGCCCTCCTTGTTACCCTGCTTAGTGGTGATGATGATCACACCGTTAGCAGCACGGGCACCGTAGATAGCGGTAGCTGCAGCATCCTTCAATACCTGGAAAGAATCGATATCGTTAGGGTTCACTGAGTTAACGTCTACACCCTGAACACCATCCACGATGATCAGAGGGTCAGAACCGTTCACACCACCGACACCACGTACACGGATAGTCGTTGATGCACCAGGAGCACCACCACCGGATACATACACACCGGCTGCACGGCCCTGCAATGCCTCAGAGAAAGTAGCCACAGGCTGCTCAGCAATAGCATCACGAGATACGACTGCCACAGAACCCGTAATATCCTTCTTGGCCTGTGTACCATAACCTACTACTACGACCTCTTCCAAAGTCTCAGAATCTTCGCGAAGTAAAACGTCCAAAGTAGTCTGATTGTTCTGCAAAGCGATTTCCTGAGTCACATAACCTACGTAAGAAACCACAATAGTAGCGTTGTTTGGAACGCCCTGAATCACGGCTACACCGTCCATATTGGTGATACCACCGATCGTAGTACCTTTCACCAATACGTTGGCACCGATAACCTCTCCCAGTGCATCCTTTACAGTTACGGTCACTGTACGACCGTTCTGCTGGATACCCTCAATGCCTGTTGACTCGTTCACTGCTGCTGAAGCGCTCATAGGCATGCAAACAGCAAGGAACAGAGGCAATGCGCATAATCCTAAATGTTTTTTCAAAAGATTGTTTCTCATATCTTTCTAATGTAAGGTTAATAATACATTTATTAATGTTAGTTCTTTATTAAAATGTTGACAGACTAACTGTCATGATTGTTTGGTGTTTTTAAGTATCAGTTTTGTTTCATAGGCAATAAATGGTCATTTTTAATTGTTAATACTATTGTTTAATCTATTATTAATCATTTTTAATACCTATGCATACTCATTGAATCTTTGTTAAGGACACAATAAGCACGCAGTATAACATCATTATTTATAGGAAGTTAGCTATACGCCAACCCCTATTATCAAGCATAATCCTCCTTTTTAACTTGCCAAAGTTACAAAAATTTTAATAACAAAACATTATTTTGCTTTTTTTTTTCAATAATCGTTTTATTTAGATATTTTTTAAATAATTACAAAAAAGGAGCATGCCTTACGACATGCTCCTCTAAACTATTGCTTAATTAAAGATTTATTTCCAAGCGGAGTTCTGAACCAGCTTACCCTGCATGGTAATAATTTCAGAAGTTGGGAGTGGGAACATCACCCATTTAGCATTGTAGGTCTTACCTACATACTTCACCAGGAAGTTAGACTCATAGTTGATGAAGTTCTGAACCTCAGGTTGAGCCATACCCCAGCGAGCCAGATCGAACCAGCGGTGGCCTTCCAGTGCCAACTCCATGTGACGCTCGGCGATCAAGGCCTGTCTTGCATCTGTTCCAGCTGGCCACAGACCGATACGGTAGTTACCGGCTGCACCTTCCTTCACTGTGCCGTTTACCAAGTCTTCCAGTACGTATGGACCACCAGAGGTAGTAGCGTCAGCCTTCACATATGAGTTGGCTGCACGGGCACGTACCTTATTAATGTATTCCAAAGCAGTAGCGTTGTCACCTGTCTCGATGCAGCACTCAGCATACAGCAGATAGATGTCGGCCAAGCGGATCAGGTGGTGGTTCTTAGAAGATGAACCTGTTGAATTACTGTTACTGAAGCCACTGGACTTGTCAGCCTTTGAAGGCATGTACTTCTTGTTCAGGAAGTAACCACCGTTTGAGGTTGAACGTACCCAACCATCCACTGTGGTAGGAGTACCCCAGTCATAGTAAGGAACACCGAAACGACCTACGCAAACATCCAGACGAGGGTCTACGAAGACATCCAATTGGGTATTGATAAGCTCCTTCATCTTCAGGTTACCCTCATCGTCATACTGCTCCTTGCCGTCCTTGTCCAGATCGGGCACCTTAGCAGGTTTAGACATAGTGTCACCCAGATCGCTTACTGGCAGACCGTTGGCATCTACCTTCATGGAAGAAGTCAGGTATACTGAAGGCTGGAAGAAACCCCAACCACCACCGAGGGCACCTGCCATAGCGATGTGAGAACCACCGAGCAGAGCTGATGGGTTGTTGTTAGAAGTACCTACGATCACAGCCTGGATGTCGAATACTGACTCACCAGTCCAGTCACTCTTACCAGCTGTCCAGAGATCGCTATAATTCTCAGCCAGTTTGAACTTGTTACCCTTGGAGTCCACACCACTGTTGATAATCTGTTCCAACAGAGACTTAGCAGCAGCCCAGTTACTGGTCTTGCCCGCACCGTTCTCAGCACCAGTGTATGGAGAAGCCTGATAAATCATCACCTTTGCCTTATAAGCAGCGGCTGCCCACTTGTTGGCACGGCCTACCTGGTTAGATGGCCAGGTCTCAGGCAGGTTGTTCATCGCATAGTCAAAATCGGAAATGATATTATCCCAAATGTAGATGTAGTTACCATTCTCGTCCACGTTGCTTATCATTGGGTCGGTGCTTGCGATTGAAGATTCATAGTCAACGTAAGGAACGGCAGCACCGAAGATCTTCACAGCCTCGAAGTGGAACAGACCGCGCAGGAAAGCAGTCTGAGCCTTTACGAGAGTAAGGTCTGCCTCACTGATCTTGCCGGCCTCGGCGGTCATGTTAGCGATACGCTCGGCATCGTTGGCATATTTCACACCGTCATATACATAGCGGTACTTACTACGCAGATAGCCGTTGGCCGCATTGAAAGAGTAAGTCTCAATCTCCGTAAAGTCTGACTGGTCGGCAAACTCAGAACCCTTATTGGCATCACCGCCGAAGCAGTCACCATAGGTATAGTTTACCAATGGGCAGGAGAAATAGTCACGGCCTGGGGCATACAGGTTGGCGTATGCCTTTGTCAGTACATAGTCCACACCTTGTGCATCCATCAATGTTGACTCAGTCACAACACCCACAGGCTCCAGCAACAGGAAGTCGTCGCCACAGCTGCTCATGGTCATCGTAGCTGCCAACGCCATAGCTGAGTATAATAATGTTTTTTTCATACTGTATTTCAATTTTAAGTTTTATATAATTAAACTACTTCCTTTTAGCCCTTCCTGTATTCCCCACCCCCGTGGGGGAGGAGACATAGGAGAAACTATCTTTTTGAAGTCAATTCATTAATTAGAAGCCGATGTTCACACCGAAGAGATACTGACGTGGCATACCATATGCACCGTAGTCAACACCCTTATTCATATCGCTACCTACACGGCCGGTTTCAGGATCCAGACCAGAGTAACCAGTGATAGTGAATACGTTAGACATCTGAGCG
>JAGCFP010000059.1 GCA_017650045.1 Bacteroidaceae bacterium
AGAAGTACTGCAAAGAGTGCGATGACAACCAACATAAGAATCATCTTGATCCTTATCCTACCAATAGAGGCATCTGGCATCAGGAAATCCATCAATTCCTCATCACCAAAATCTTTAATGGCCTTTTTTCGCTTGTAATCTGAATAGAAATAGAAAGCCAATCCCAAAGGTATCAGCAACAATAAATATAAATATGTAGGCTCTTCAAATCTAAACATTTTCTTTCTTCATTGTTACGGTATTCTTCTAAGAATCGTATGACGCAATAGGACTTCCAGCAAAACACATAGGAAAGCGATGATTGCAAACAACTCAAATTCCTCATTGCGCTTACTGAATTGTTTCACACTGATCTTAGTCTTTTCCAGTTTGTCAATCTCTTCATACACTTCCTTCAACTTGGAATTGCTGGTAGCTCTATAATAAAGACCATCAGCCACATTAGCTATTTGTGTCAGGGTTCCCTCATCGATTTCTACAGGCACATTGATGTATTGAATCGTCCCGCCTACAGGATATGGATAAGGCGCTGTTCCATTTGTCCCCACACCGATCGTATAAACCCTGATGCCGAAACTCTTGGCAATCTCTGCAGCAGTTAGTGGCGAAATATCTCCCATATTATTTGTTCCATCTGTCAGAAGGATAATAACCTTAGAGATGGCGTTACTGTCTTTCAACCTTGAGACGGCATTTGCAATACCCATACCCACAGCAGTGCCATCTTCTATCATGCCACATTCTGCCTGACCAATCAGATTTAGCAGTACGGAATGATCCACAGTCAATGGACACTGAGTAAAACTCTCACCAGCAAAAAGCGTCACACCAATATTATCATACGGCCTTCCGTTAATGAACTGTGTGGCCACTTCTTTTGCTGCTTCCAATCTGTTTGGTTTCAAGTCCTCTGCCAACATACTCGTAGAGATATCCAGTGCCAGCATGATGTCGATACCTTCTGTCTCACTGTTCTGCCAACTATCTGTTGATTGTGGTCTTGCTAAGACGACAACAATCATTGCCAGTGCCAGGGCTCTTAAGACAAAAGGAGCATGAATTAAATAATTCTTATAGCTTTTCGGAGCAGTATCATAGACATTCGTGTCTGAGACCTGAAGTGATGCTTCAGCGCTCTTACGTTTCCAAACATACCATAGTATATATGGTATCAGAAGTAACAGTAAAAACAGATATTCCTTGTTAGCAAATATCATTTTCTCAGTTAAAATTTAATTTAAGCATAATAATAATATAGCTCCCGTCCAACATATATAACAGCCAACAAAAGCACTACTACTATCAGCACAATAATTCCTCCTAATATCAATTTGGTACGAAGAGGACGTTTTTCTATGATCGTTATTTCTGTAGGTTCAGGCTTCGCATTTGGATCGGGTATCTCCTTCGTTTCATTGACAAACTTCAGAGCACTCAACAAATTAGCATCGTTCTCGTTCATCAGTGGAACAAGCTTTGCAAATTTGACCAAATCGGAAGTCTGGAACAAACCTTTCAATTCTTCTATGGCTTTTTCATCTTTAACTTCCAGGAGTTTGTCGATGATTTCTGTAGAAGTCATCTCCATGGCGTTGAATCCAAAGCGACGATTGATATAATTACGTATAGCATCCGAAAGCTCAGTGTAATACTCCTTCTGAAGTCCTTTCTGCCAGGCTTTTTCGTTCTTGATTCTTTCCAATTCTTTCAAAGCCAATTCATGTGCTGGTAATTTAGGCTCAACTTTGACTTTGCGAATAATCGGTTGGTTATCCCTGATACGTTTGATGAAGTAATACAACAAAAACGCCAATGGGAAGAACAATACGATACATGCGATGACCAGATACCAATCAGACCATACAAATCGAGGTGTCAACACATCTTTGGGACCAAAGAACTGATCTGGATGCAAGGTATCTACAGGAAATGAATATACTTTCAATGCCAATGGATTTGACTGATATACCTCCCCTCCCACTTCTACTTCCATCGGAGGAAGGTAATAGAGTGCAGAATCGAAGGATGTGATGATGTACTTTTGTTTCAAGACAAGACGTTTTCCGTCATTCAAGTATTCAGAATCCGGTTGCGCAATTTCAATCAGTTCTACTCCACTTACGAGTGTATCACTATACACCGGCATTTTGATGTGTTTATCCGCATCGGCAGAAACCTCCAATGTGATGCCTGTTTGCTCTCCAATTAAGATTTGCAAAGAATCTATTTGGGCATTCACAGTGACAGATTGTGCAAATACCTGTGCAAATATAGTTGAGAAAAATATCAGTATAAATATCCTTTTCATCCGTATTCTAATTTCTTTTGGCAAACAGATTCATCAATGCTTTCACATAATCTTGATCTGTTCTTACCGAAACTACATCCACATTGCTCTTGGTAAACATTTCACCAAGTTGCAACTGTTTGTTGACCCACCATTCATGATGTGCTTTTCGAACAGCCTTTGACGATGTGTCAATCCATTGTTCCGCTCCTGTTTCTGCATCCTTAACTCTGATCAATCCAACAGAGGGCAGTTCTGCTAATCGACGATCATAAACTTGAACGGCCACCATATCGTGTTTTCTGTTGGCAATGGTCATTGCATTCTGGAAGTCAGCCTTATCCAAGAAGTCGGAAAGAATGAATGCCGTACAACGACGTTTCATTACATTCGTCAGATATTCCAAAGCTGCGCCGATATTCGTTCTTCTGCTAGTTGGCTGGAAATCAAGTAATTCTCTAATAATATAAAGGATGTGCTTTCTGCCTTTCTTAGGAGGAATGAACTTTTCAATCTTGTCAGAGAAGAAGATCACTCCAATCTTATCATTGTTCTGGATAGCAGAAAAAGCTAATGTCGCAGCAATTTCTGCAACCATATCCTTTTTCAGTTGCTTGACAGTTCCGAACTCCAAACTACCAGAGACATCAATCATCAACATGACGGTCAGCTCTCGCTCTTCTTCATATACTTTGATATAAGGCCTGTGAAAACGAGCAGTTACATTCCAATCAATGTCGCGCACATCGTCTCCGTATTGGTATTCTCTTACTTCAGAGAATGCCATACCCCTACCCTTGAAGGCTGAATGATATTCACCTGCAAAGATATTGTTTGACAATCCGCGTGTCTTGATTTCTATGCGACGTACTCTATTTATAAGCTCAGTTGCTTCCATATATCAAAAGCGCTAGTGTTAAGGCACCTCTACCTTATTCAGAATCTTGCTTACTATCTCATCTGCAGTAGTATTGCTGGCTTCTGCCTCGTAAGTCAATCCGATACGATGACGAAGCACATCATGAGCCACTGCGCGTACATCTTCAGGAATCACATAGCCGCGACGCTTGATGAATGCATAGCTTCTTGCAGCTAATGCCAAATTGATAGAGGCACGAGGAGAACCTCCAAAACTAATCATATCTTTCAATTCATCAAGACCGTACTTTTCTGGATAGCGACTGGCAAATACAATGTCAACGATATATTTTTCAATTTTCTCGTCGATGTAAACCTGACGAACAACCTTGCGAGCTTCCATGATTTCCTGGGCTGACATGATGGGCTTCACTTCCTGTTCATCACCAGAGATATTCTGTCTGATAATAAGCTTCTCTTCTTCCAACTTTGGATAATCAATGACTACCTTCAGCATGAAACGATCCACTTGCGCCTCTGGCAACTGATACGTACCTTCTTGCTCAATTGGATTTTGGGTGGCCAACACCAAGAATGGTTCTGGAAGTGGGAAAGTCTCACTACCAATAGTCACCTGACGTTCTTGCATGGCTTCGAGCAGCGCGCTCTGTACCTTTGCGGGCGCTCTGTTTATTTCATCAGCCAATACAAAATTGGCAAACACTGGACCTTTCTTCACATGGAAGCCTTCATCTTTCTGACTGTAAACCATGGTACCTATCACATCAGCAGGCAACAAGTCAGGAGTAAACTGAATGCGGCTGTATTTGGCATCGATCAGTGAAGCCAATGTCTTAATGGCTAAGGTCTTAGCCAAACCAGGAACACCTTCAAGCAGTACATGACCATCTGAAAGCAGACCTATTAACAATGATTCTACCAAATGTTTCTGACCAACGATCACTTGATCCATTCCTTTAGTCAGATTAACCACGAAAGTACTTTGTCTTTCGATGCGTTCATTCAATTCTCGAATATCAATTATTTCAGACATAAATTGTTATAAATTATGTTATTTCTTTCCTTTTCCAAAATGCGACCCAAAAATACTTCTTTCTATCCTTCTAACCAATTATTAAGTATTAAAAAAAGTATATAAAAGGCCTATTTAAAATACTTTTATACACTTTAGTAAATCTAAATAAGAAAACAGCTATCTCATAAGACTAAGAATACAATACCTAAGATTATCAATGCCATTAGCAGAATACCTACAGCATACCATATCCATTTAGAATGACTTTGGTGTGGCTCTTCCGTCAGCGTCTCTGAAACAAGTGCGGCAATTACAGGAGTCTTTTCTTCCTCAACGAATACTACTTCTTCCTTATTTCCCATTTCTTCTCGAACCTCTTCGAGCATTTCTTCCTCTTCTGAAGGTTCTTCCACCAACGTATCTTTTAGGATGGATTCATCATGAAGTATTACGTTCTCAAAATTAGCGAATGGCTTATTTATCAATTCCTTAAGTTCGCTGTCAGGGGTAAACGAAACCTTCGTGTGTCCTTCTATATCTATAGGTTTACCAGTATTCACATTTACACTTGAACGGTTTTCTACTTCCATCAACTTAAAGGTTCCTAGACCCTTAATCTTCACGTAGCTATCCTGCAAAAGACCTTCTTGAATCAAGGCAAAAAACTCCTTCAAGAAATGCTCTTCACTCTTTTTAGTGGTCCCATTTCTTTCGGCCATCAGGTCTACAAGATGTTGCATGTTGAGTTTTGCGTTCATAGGTCTTTCTTTATTTTTTCTTTCAATAACGGACTCGCTTTAAAAGTCAGGACCAATTTTGGAGGTACCAACATACGCTGCTTTGTTGTAGGATGCACGGTAACGCGTTCTTCTTTCTTCTTTACTTCAAAAACCCCAAACTGCTGAATTGAGATAGAGTCTCCCTCTGTCCATCGATTAGAGAATTCCTCCATCAATGAACCGATGAGGACAGAAGTCTTTCTGGCAGATAGTCCCAATCTTTTAGCTAATTCTGATGTAAATTCCTTATTGTTCATATCTTCATTTTTCTACTACACTGCCGTATAGTTCATAATCACTATAGTCTTTTATCAACACTTGATAGAAACAGCCTGTACGCAAGCGACGTTCAGATTTTGGAATCATGACTTCAGGATCCACTTCTGGAGAATCAAATTCTGTACGTCCAACATAATAGTCGCCTTCTTGTCTGTCTATAATGACTTTCATGGTCTTCCCCACTTTCGACGCATTGATCTCACCAGAGATTTCCGCTTGAATGGCCATCAGTTCATCTAATCTTTGTTGTTTCACTGCAGACGGAACATCATCAGGATGATGTATAGCGGCATAAGTGCCTTCTTCTTCAGAATAGGCAAATGCTCCCATACGTTCAAAGCGCATATTTCGCACAAAAGCTTTCAATTCTTCGAAATCTTTCTCAGTTTCTCCTGGATATCCCACCATTAATGTGGTACGAATATGAATACCAGGAACTTCCTTTCGAATGGTTTCTATGAGTTGGAGGGTTTCTTCCTTTGTCACATGCCTACGCATACGCTCCAAGACGGAGTCACTGATATGTTGTAAGGCGATATCCAGATACTTGCAGACATTCGACTTCTCTCGCATCACCTTTAACAGATCCATAGGAAATTCTGCGGGATAAGCATAGTGAAGTCTGATCCATTTCACTCCCTTAATCGATGCCATCTGTTCTATAAGTTCGGCGATCTTAGGAGCTCCGTAAATATCTATACCATAGAAGGTAAGCTCTTGAGCGATAATCTGAAATTCCTTAACTCCTTGCGATACTAACAACCTGACTTCATTGAGGATATCTTCCATCGGACGGGAAATGAAACGGCCTGTTATCAGAGGAATGGCGCAATAAGAACAGAAACGGTTACAGCCTTCTGCAATTTTCACATAAGCATAATGACGAGGAGTGGTAAGACAACGGTTGTCGGAAGCTGGAGAATCTTTTCCTAAATCATGCAACAAATTCATCCAATCGAATTTCCCATAAAACTTGTCCACTTGAGGAATCTCCTCTTGAAGTTCTTTACGATAACGTTCAGAGAGACAGCCCATCACATAGAGTTTCTTAATCCTTCCCTCTTCTTTGGCTTCAGCAAATTCCAGAATCATATTGACAGATTCCTCCTTTGCATCAGCAATAAAGCCGCACGTGTTAATAACCACAATCTCTCCTTGAGGATTAGGATCATCATGTGTACAATCAAAGCCTGCTGCTACAAACTGAGCCATCAGCTTCTCAGAATCCACCAGATTCTTGGAACAACCTAATGTGATAATATCTACCGTCTTACGTTTCATGCATTTTCTCCAAATAGAGAATCCACAAATTCTGCGCGACGGAAAACTTGCAGGTCTTCCATGCCTTCACCAAGTCCTATGTATTTCACAGGAATCTTGAATTGATCAGAGATTCCTATAACGACTCCACCCTTTGCAGTTCCATCGAGTTTCGTTACCGCCATTGCTGTAACTTCTGTGGCTTTGGTGAATTGTTTAGCTTGCTCAAATGCATTCTGTCCTGTAGAGCCATCTAATACCAGCAGCACTTCATTAGGAGCATCTGCCACCACCTTCTTCATTACATTCTTGATTTTTGTCAGCTCATTCATCAAGCCAATCTTGTTGTGCAAACGTCCCGCTGTATCGATGATAACCACATCTGCATCATTGGCAAGGGCAGAACTGAGTGTATCATAAGCCACAGAAGCAGGATCGGCACCCATCTTTTGTTTGATGACAGGCACCCCTACACGTTCTCCCCATATTTCCAACTGCTCCACAGCAGCGGCACGGAAAGTATCTGCAGCTCCCAAGTACACTTTCTTTCCAGCTTTCTTATATTGATAAGCCAACTTTCCGATTGTTGTGGTCTTCCCTACTCCATTAACACCAACAACCAGTACCACATAAGGTTTGTTAGTTATAGGAGCCTCAAAGTCATCTACATCTTCCGAGTTGTTTTCCGTCAACAATGAGCCAATCTCATCTTTCAGAATGCTATTCAGCTCATTGGTATTCATATACTTATCCTTTGCCACACGTTGTTCGATGCGTTCGATGATCTTCAGTGTGGTCTCTACACCAACGTCAGAGGTAATCAGGACTTCTTCCAAATTGTCGAGCACGTCATCATCCACTTTGGTTTTTCCTGCCAAAGCACGTGCCATTTTCCCGAAGAAGCTTTCTTTAGTTTTCGACAGCCCCTTATCTAAAGTTTCTTTCTTTTCCTTAGAGAAAATACTAAATAATCCCATTTCTATACCTTATTAATATATAGACACAAAGATAGTGCAAATCGTGGGCACTTCAAAACATTTATGCATAAAAAACTCCCTCGCCAGTTTCGAAACTAGTGAGGGAGTTTATATTTCCTAACTAACAAGAAAAAACTTGCGGATTACTTATTGTTGAAGAAATCCTGAACTTTCTCGTTAAGAACCATCTGCTCGTCGAAGATGTAAGCACCAGTCTTAGGAGACTTAACCATCTTGATAACCTTTGTGTATGCACGACCTTCCTTATTGCCTTCGTGCAATGTTGCAACTGCCTTCTTTGCCATGGTGTATACTTATTATTTAATTTCCTTATGAACTGTCATTCTCTTCAGGATTGGATTGTACTTCTTCAACTCCAATCTCTCAGGGGTATTCTTCTTGTTCTTGGTAGTGATGTAACGAGATGTTCCTGGCATACCGCTATCTTTCATCTCAGTGCACTCCAGAATAACCTGAACTCTTGCGTCCTTTGTTTTCTTTGCCATACTCTGTATCTCCTCTTACTTTTTAATCTAACACTTTAATGGACTTCCAATCGGTATAGCCCTTCTCTACTGCACGGTTCAATGCTGCATCTAAGCCAATCTTATTGATAAGGCGCAAACCTTGTGCACTCAACTTCAAGCTTATCCAACAATCCTGCTCTACATAGTAGAACTTCTTAGTAAACAAGTTCGCATCAAAGGTTCTCTTTGTTCTTCTCTTTGAGTGTGAAACGTTGTTGCCATTCATGGCTTTAATACCTGTAATTTGACAAATCTTTGACATTTCTATCTTATATTTTTATTGTTTTTATCTATAGGTTCTTTCAAACAGAGCGCAAATTTAGTGCTTTTTTCTCACCCACACAAATTTTTGTAGAATAATTATTGTAAAAAGCGCTATTTTTTCATCCTTTTAGGAGTTTTTTCAATAGAAGAAGGGCATTTTGTATGGCTTTTTCTATATTTTGCGCTCTTCCATCGTCTCCTTCTTGCTTCATGGTTACCACTTTATCGTGATAAGCGGCCGCTATCCAAATGGTACCAACAGGACGTTCGTCATCACCTCCCGTAGGACCCGCTATGCCTGATGTAGCTACCGCGCAATCGGCATGTAGTGCTTTCATGGCACCCTTGGCCATCTCTTCTACCGTCTGAGCACTTACCACATTGTATCTTTCAATGGTTTCAGGACGTACGTTTAGGATCTGCTCCTTCACTTCATTCTGATAAGCCACAATGCTACCATTGAAATAAGACGAGCTACCTGATATGGAGGTCACTAATGCGGCAATTCCCCCACCCGTACAACTTTCGGCAGTGGCCATTGTCAGTTTCTTCTCTTTTAGAATGTCCCCAATCTCCTCTTCGATGAGTATTTTTTTATGCATAGTTTTTCCTTTTTGAAAATTTTCTTTCTTTCGGTGCCTTCAAAACTTTCCCGTGAGTGAAACTTTTTTCTCTAGTTAGGAAAAAATATTTTCCTAGTTAGAAAACAATTATTTGATTGAAACGCGCGAGTATGCCGGTGCTTCTATCGGACAAAAATCTTTGTCTTGAAACTTATAATAGCCTGTAATGGCTATCATCGCCGCATTGTCAGTAGTATAGCTGAACTTCGGAATGAATATCTTCCATCCATAACGCCTAGCATGATCGCGGAACGCTTCACGAAGTCCGGTATTAGCCGATACTCCACCTGCAAGTGCCACCTCTTTTATTTTGTATTGTTTGGCTGCTTTGCGGAGCTTATCCATAAGGATATCCACGATGGTTGCCTCCAAAGAAGCAGCAAGATCAGTCTTGTGATGCTCCACAAAGTCAGGGTCTTCTTCCACCCATTTCTTCAGTGAATAAAGAAAAGATGTTTTCAATCCACTGAAACTGTAATCCAATCCAGGAATGTGCGGTTTATTAAAAGTGAAAGCCTGCGGATTACCTTGACGAGCCAATTTGTCGATGATAGGACCACCAGGATATCCCAATCCCATCACTTTGGAGCATTTGTCAATAGCTTCTCCTGCTGCATCATCGATGGTTTGTCCTAAGATTTCCATATCATTATAGGCTTTCACCAAGATAATCTGTGAGTTTCCTCCAGAAACCAAGAGGCAGAGGAATGGATACTCAGGTACTTCATTTGCTTCGTCATCCACTTTAATGAAATTGGCTAATACATGACCAGTCAGGTGATTAACATCAATCATTGGAATACCCAATGAGCGTGCAAACCCTTTAGCAAATGATACTCCAACTAAGAGAGAGCCCATTAATCCAGGACCACGCGTAAAAGCCACTGCGCTCAATTCTTCTTTCTTCACACCCGCCTGTTTTAAAGCTTGATCTACCACAGGAACGATGTTTTGCTGATGTGCGCGAGAAGCCAATTCTGGCACCACTCCACCATATGCCATGTGAACTGCCTGACTAGCAGTGACATTGGAAAGCAGATAACCATCCTTGATGATAGCGGCAGAAGTATCGTCGCACGATGACTCAATACCTAATATAATTATATTCATGTTATTCTTTTTAAAACTTTCTGCAAAAGTAGTGATAAAAGTGGTATGTATGACTTTTTTTAGTATTTTTGTTCTCGATTTATCAATAATACAGAGAAAGCTGGGGAATAAAATAAACAATATAACACGCTGGACAGTGATAGGTATCTTAGGAGCCTATATCGCTGTCATTATCTTGTTGAACATCCCGTTTGTTCAACAAGGTATTGGTCGTATGGTCAGTCGTGAACTTTCCAAGACTCTGGGCTCTGAATTCTCCATTGGACATGTGGAATTAGGATTGCCCAACAGATTGATACTGGAAGACGTTACTCTGAAAGATCCATCAGGTGAAGAATTGGCAAGCATCGCCCGTACTTCTGCAAAAATCAGTTTAATGTCACTCTTTTCTGGAAAGATTTCCATAGGAACAGCACAACTTTTCGGACTTCAGATGCGTTTGCAGAAAGAGCATCCAGAGGCCACTCCCAATTATCAGTTCATTCTCGATGCTTTCGCTCCAAAAGATTCCACAGAATCAAAGACTAATTTAAATGTACGTATTAACTCGCTTTTGATACGCAATGGTGTGGTCACATATGATGTCCTTTCAGAGCCTCTTACGCCTGATACCTTCAATGTCAATCATCTGAATTTTAACGATATAGTTGCTAATATCTCGCTGAAGGCATTGACCAACGATTCTGTCAATGCTGCCATCCGCCGTATGAGTTTTCAAGAATTGCAGTCGGGTTTCCAATTGAACAACCTCAACTTTCACATGATGGGCAATAAGCAACAGGCGCTTGTGAAGACATTCAACATCGAACTGCCTGCAACCTCCATCAAGATGGATTCCATTCGTTTAAACTACAATCTTCCTGAAATAAAGAATATTGCTGATGACGTGAACTTCAATTTTCTGTTAGACTCGCGTCATGTCACATTAAGAGACTTCTCAGCTTTTCTTCCCCTCTTTCAATCATTCTCAGATCCATTCAGTGTACGCCTTCAAGCAGATGGAACACTGAATAACCTTCGTTGTCCGTTATTAGCCATCAATGCAGAGAATCACGTTGTTGCAGAAGGTAATGCCATATTCAGCAATCTCTCTCATCCTGACAGTGCTTATGTAAGGGGCAGATTAGCAAGATTGAGGAGTGATGAACAAGGCATTCCCATGGTGTTGCGCAACCTTAATGCAGGATCCGACAATGGTTCTGAGTTCTTGCAAAGATTGGGAACGCTGAATTTCTCTGGCGACATAGATGGTTTCCTTCACAGTTTCAATGCTAATGGATTGCTACAAACCGAATTAGGTAACCTTCAAGGAAAGATGAAACTTAGTTCTGCTAGAGCGAATTCTCCTTTACATTATACAGGAGAGTTGGAAACCAGCGATTTTCTTCTGGGACAATTATTAGCCCAAAAGGATTTAGGAAAAGTATCTATGGAGATGGAATTGAGTGGTGATGCTGTGCAACAAGGCTATCCTACCATAAAGATGAATGGATTGATTTCTTCGTTGGATTTTAAGGATTACACCTATCAGAACATCTTGCTTGATGGCGAATACACGCATGGAGGCTTTAATGGGAATCTGCTCCTTGATGATGAGAATGTACAATTGAGCTTGAATGGTAACTTCAACACCCAAAGCGCATTGCCTGTCTATGATTTTACCGCTCGCTTGGATCGTTTATATCCAGCCGTCATTCATCTCACAGATACCTTGCGTCAAACGAAGGCTTCAGGTATATTAAGAGCCAACTTCCGTGGACGCACTATAGACGATATGATTGGCAGCGTAGATCTTGATAGCCTTACATTTAGTACGGATGAAGAAGAGCATTTCTTGAGAAACTTCCATGTGGATGCCCGTATCGCTGAAGACGGCAATAAGCTTATCCACGTGGATTCTGACGTGATGAAAGGTGAGATACGTGGCGCATTCTCTTATGAGACCTTACCTGCCAGTATCATGAAGATTCTTGAAAGATATATTCCATCCTTAGTCAGTGCAGGTACTCAGAAGAAGCAAACCAGTAATGTATTTGAGTTCAGTTTCAATCTAACCAATACGGACATATTGGCTGCTATTACTGAGATTCCAGTGAAACTCTATTCTCAGTCTGTTCTTTCAGGTTATGTGAATGAGCGCTTGCAGCAGATTCGCGTTGAAGGATTCTTCCCTCGATTGCGCTATGACAATAGGTTTATTGAATCAGGTACCCTTCTTTGTGATAACCAAGACGATCGCTTGCGCCTGAATGTACGCTTCAATAATGTCAATCAGCAAAACTCCATGAACGTCTCTGCTCAGGCATTGGTGCAGAATGACAGTTTGCAAGCCAGTGTGAATTGGGGAAACAATGGTGCAAGTACCTATAGTGGGCGTTTAGCTGCCCTCACACTATTTGAACGCGTGCAGACAGATCGGAAATCAGCATTGAAAACCACCATTCATGTACAACCTTCCGACCTTGTCATCAGTGATACACTTTGGAATATCCATCCTTCGTTGGTCACTATTGAAAATGGAAAGGTGGCCATAGACAACTTCCTTATCAATCATGAAGACAGACACCTCAGTGTGGATGGCCTGCTTTCTGAATCGGACGAAGACAGTGTGTATCTTGATTTGAAAGGCATCGATTTGAAGTATGTGTTTGATGTGGCTGATTTAGGGGTTAACCTCTCTGGATTTGCAACGGGCCCTGCCGTTGCAAGCAGTGTGATGAAAGAGCCAAAACTTAATGCTGATCTCTTTATTCAGAGTATTGGTTTTGAAAATGGTTATTTAGGTGATGCTCAAGCCCATCTGGAATGGCATCATCCAGTAGAAGGTTTATATATAGATGTGGATATCACAGAACAAGAATTGGCACAAACTCATGTCGAGGGCTATATCTATCCCCTCAAACCAACCAGTTCGCTTGATATTCAAGTTAAGGCTGGAGGAACAAACCTTCAGTTCTTGGAAAGTATTCTAGAAGATATCACGCCCAGTTTGTATGGTCGTGCCTTCGGTGATGTACGTGTTTATGGCAAGTTCAAGGCACTTACTTTGGAAGGATCGGCTGCTGTAGATGCTGCGATGAAGATTGATTTCCTGAACATCTTCGTCCATCTCACAGACACCATTCAAGTGCATCCAGGAGGATTGCGGTTTGTAAACAATCGTATCTTTGATGATGAAGGACACATGGGGCATGCCAATGGTGAGCTTAACTATGAGCATTTTAAAAACATCAGCTATAATTTCAATATTGATTTAGATAACATGCTCCTGTTGAACACCAAATCTGTCGTAGATTTCCCCTTCTACGGTACAGTCTATGGTACTGGTAATGTAAATATTACAGGTAATCCTCAAACAGGCATGAACATTGATGTGGCAGTGACAACCAATAGGAATTCTGTATTTACCTATATCAAAGACTATGTGTCTACGGCCACAGAAGATGGGTTTATCAAGTTTGTTGATAAGACTCCTCGACGTACTATTCAAGACCCGTTGCCACTTTCTGAATTCGACTTAGCGCAACAAACGGAAGAGGAAGAGGAAGAGGACGATTCTTTTGGAGATATTCGTCTGAACTTGATGGCAGATGTGACCAGAGATATGAACTTGCGTATTGTGATGGATCCGTTCTCTGGTGATAATATCAGTTGCTACGGATCTGGAAACCTTAGTGCTGAATATTTCAATAAGGGAGACTTCCGTCTTTTTGGTGCTTACAATATCAATCAGGGCGTCTATAAGATGAGTATCCAACAGATCATGAAGAAAGATTTTACCATACTAGATGGTAGTTCCATCACTTTTGATGGTGAACCACTTGATGGTGTACTCGACCTTCAGACGCGCTATCAGGTAAACTCTGCTTCACTGAACGACCTTATTCCCAATGCGAGTGCATACGTAGATCAGACACTTGTGCGCGTAAACTGTCTGCTGAACATGACAGGACGTCTTACTACTCCATCAGTTAGCATGGGACTTGAATTACCTTTGGAACGCGATGAAGTTCAGGCATTGGTACAGAACTATATTGCTACTGATGAGCAAATGAACACGCAGATCCTATATCTGCTTACCATTGGAAAATTCTACATGCCAGAAAATAATGGGACGCAATCTAACATTGCTTCCAGCGTGGTATCCTCTACCCTTTCTGGACAACTAAACAGTATGCTTTCCAACGTGATAAATAATAACAACTGGAATTTCGGAACCAATTTCAGTACGGGGGAGAATGGATGGACTGATATGGAAGTTGAAGGTATTCTTTCTGGACAATTACTGAATAACCGATTGCTAATAAATGGTAATTTTGGCTATAGAGAGAATCAAATGATGAATACAAATACTAACTTTGTAGGTGACTTTGAGGCAGAATGGTTAGTAAATAGTTCAGGAAACATACGTCTGAAAGCTTATAATGAGACGAATGATCGATCCTATATACGTACCAACCTCACCACTCAAGGCATTGGTATCATCTTCCGTAAGGACTTCGACAGATGGAGTGAATTGATGTTTTGGAATCGTTGGAGGCTCAATCGTCCTCAGAAGGATGTACAAGAAACGGCTGCAGAAACAGCTACTGAAACAGAAACTGCGATAGATAATAACAACTAATATATGTATCACTTTAAAACAGAATGATTATGAAAAAGTTAAGTTGGAAATTGGCGACCCTCATGATGTGTGGAGCCTTTGTGTTCTCTTCTTGCATTGGTTCATTCGCATTGCACCACAAGGTGTTGGATTGGAATCAGGGCATTGGTGACAAGTGGGTGAATGAAATCGTATTCCTTGCACTGAATATCGTTCCTGTGTATGGTATCTGTTATTTGGCTGATGCTTTGGTAATCAACTCCATCGAATTCTGGAGTGGCGAGAATCCTGTGGCAAGTATTGGTGATGTTCGTCAAGTTAAAGGTGAGAATGGCAACTACTTTGTTACAACCTTGGAGAATGGCTATTCTATCACTAAGGAAGGTGAAGACCTTTCCATGAGTCTGGTTTACAACCATGATAACAACTCTTGGAATGTTATTCAGAATGGCGAGACTACAGAACTCTTCCGCATCAATGAGAATGGTGCTGTGGAGTATGCACTTCCTAATGGAGAGGCAATGATCGTGATGCCTGATGCACAAGGTGTGGCTTCACTTCGTGCTGCAACCTCATATGCGATGAGATAAGAACGTTGAAAGCATATTAAACAGAAAAGGCGTACATTTTTGTACGCCTTTTCTGTAATCTTTTGTTAGAACGGATAGCCCACAGCAAAGTGGAAAGCAAAGTCGCGACTGAAACGAGGATGGAAGATTGGATAACGATGCTTACCACTCTCATAGACTGGGTTGATGGCTTTCATACCACCATCTAAACGAAGGATAAAGAAATCAAGGTCGAGGCGGATACCTAAGCCATAGGCAAAAGCAATCTGCTTATAAAACTTGTCAAAGCGGAACTTTCCTCCTGGCTGACTTTCATAATCTCGGATGGTCCATATATTGCCAGCATCCACGAAAAGTGCACTCTGGATTTTCCAGAAAAGCTTGCTGCGAAATTCCATGCTGGCATCGAACTTGATATCACCCGTCTGATTAAGGAAGTTGCCATCACCAGGAAAAGAACCAGGACCTAAATCACGTACAGACCAACCTCTTACACTGTTGGCTCCTCCAGAGAAGTAACGCTTCTCGAAAGGAACCATCTTGGCATTACCATAAGGAAATGCTACGCCAAGGTTCAGATGGTAAGAGAGGGAGTTCTTAAGGTCGAAAGCGATATTCTTCGCATAATCAAAATCAGCCCTGATGTATTGTGCAAAAGGAATATTCAGGATGGAATACTCCCCTTCTTTATTCTGATGCATGCTTGTTAACTTAGCCAAGCCATAAAGCACGTTTCCTGCCGACTCCACATTAAAACGCAGAGAATATGAATTATCTGCTACTGTCGTTGTTGGCAATGCACCAGTGGCACTGTTATAAACATAACTGTATCCTGCACGTACGATTAAGCGATCTTCGTAATTATAGCGCAAAATATAATTCTGCTTTTCTATCAGGTAACGCTCTTCAAACTTAGGATCCAACCACGGCATGTAAAGATAATTAATGTCAAGAGCATCTATCTGGTGACGCGTATGCAAACTCTTCGATTGCCATTTATAGCTCCAGTTGGTTGATGCTACTATACGCGTGAATTCTGGACGCATCTGATAATTATACTGCAAACCAAATTCCGTATTGGCACGAATGTTTCTTCGGAAATCATTCGAAAGGAATGGGAACAGAAAACGAGGGAAGTTGATAGAGGTCTCTGCTCCAAGTTCTGTATAACTCTCGTTGCGATATTGTCCATGCAGACCAGAGACGGCCTCATAAGCTCCACGCACACGAAACATAAACAACTCTGACCCACGGAAGAGGTTGCGATTCTGATAGGAAACCGAAAGCGCTGCACCTAGGTCACCAGCAGAGTTTGTGCCCTCTACTTCCAACGATACGGATTGCAACTTATTCTTCGTAAGTAAGATATAAGCATTAAGTTTTGTACTGTCATTAGCTTCAGGCTCAAAGCGTACATTCGTGTAGCGTAGTGTAGATAGACGGCCAAAGTTGTTGTAGGTCTTTTGGATATTCGCCTGATTATATAATTCTCCTGGATTAATCCACGTCGTATTAACCAATGTACGCGGACGGATATATAGCCTATTCTTGTAATAGATTGGATAGCCACGATAATGGATAGAGTCAGACACATCGAAAGCGTCCTGTACATTCCGTTGCAACACATCATAGTCAGTCACAAAGCTTACCTTATTAATATTATAAGGGCGATAAGGCTGCTCTACACCATTCACAATATTGGGATGCAGATGCAGTGTAACATCAGCTTGATAAGTGTTACGTGCTGTATCTGCCGTATAAGTCAGCAGTTCCTTATTAAAACGATAATAGCCATTGTTCAGTAAATGTGTAGCAATACGTTGTCGTTCTTCATCCAGCAAATTGATATTGAAATTCATTCCTTCATGAAGTAGGGAATTCGCAGAATCAGCTTGAATAAGTTGGCGAATAGGCTCGTTGGGAATATCATAATTCAGCGAGCGCACCTTGTATGGGCGACCCGATGTCACCTTGTAGGTCACTTCCCTTGTTTTCTTATGCGTCTTGATGATACTTTCCACACTGGCACCCATATACCCCATGTTTCGCACAGCACGGGTCAGCTGATCGCGCGTACGTTCATCTTCTTCTTCACTATAAATCACAGGCTCATCACCTATCCTACGAAACATACGGTTCACCCATTTGGTAGTGTCTCTACCAGAAAGATTATAGATGTAGAGTTGCGTATGAAATAATCCGAAGAGTTTGGAATTAGGACTTTGGCGCAGATAAAGGGATAAGTCTGAGGTATTGATATCCTTATTGTCGCTTTCCACAGAAATGCCGTCGAGCAGATAGCTTCCCTCTGGTACATACTTTGTGGCTGAACATGATGCCAACAACATCATGACTAAAACCACCAGAAAAGGATATGCTCTCGACTTCATGAACTAAACTCAGCTTTTTATGTAGCAAAGATAGTTCTATTTCTTAAAATATACGTACATTTGCAGTGGAAAATCTTAGAAAGTATGTCGATAAGCCATAGTTGCATCAAATACATCCGCTCACTCGACCAGAAGAAGGCGAGACGCACTGATAGAGTGTTTTTGGCAGAAGGGCCAAAGCTAGTGTCCGACCTGCTTGGAACCTTTCATTGCAGAATGTTAGTGACCACTGACGAATGGCTGAAGGTGCATCCCAATGCTCAGGCAGACGAAATCTTCTGTGTCACTTCTGAGGAACTTTCCAGAGCCAGTTTGCTTAGAACCCCCCAACAAGTCTTGGCTGTATTTAGTCAACCATCTTATACCTTTGACACTACCCTGCCCCAACAATCACTCTGCTTAGCACTCGATGGCGTACAAGACCCTGGAAACCTGGGGACCATTATCCGTGTAGCCGATTGGTTTGGTATTGAGCATATTTTCTGCTCTATGGATACTGTGGAGGTATATAACCCTAAAGTGGTACAAGCCACAATGGGAGCCATTGCGCGAGTCAAAACACATTATACTTCTTTAGAAGAATTTATCAGACAGATACCAGATGTTCCTGTATATGGTACTTATCTTAATGGAGACAACATTTATGATGAAACTCTAAGTACCAACGGACTGATTATTATGGGTAACGAGGGAAATGGTATCAGTGAGGAAATTGCACCTCTCGTCAATAAACGTTTGTTTATTCCAAATTACCCTTTAGGACGCCCAACCTCTGAATCTCTGAATGTAGCTATTGCCACATCTATTATCTGTGCGGAGTTCAGGAGAAGATGTTAGGTTTAGAGTCTAATACTCTTAATTCTGTCTTCGAGGATTACTCACTCTGACAGGTCGTGTGAGTGGCGCTTCTTTCTTTTCAGAGCCCAGAGTATCTGCCGCTTCTGTACGCTTCTTTGCAGAATGCAGTCTAATCAATGAAATGTCATTCAGCAACAAGAACTTGGTTGAATCATCTTGTTTAGGATAGTAGATGAATCCCTGAACGGACTTTAGTCCTCCCAGCGTATCATTTTGTAATGTAATGGTCTGCTTTCCATCTTGGCGAACTATCCGTTGTTCAGAGATCACACTGTCACGATCGTACCAAATCTGCATCATCATAACAGGCGCACGCTCTGCTACAGGTTCTCCATTCATGAAGTGGAAATTCATGCTCCAACGCAGGGTATCTGTATCTTCATAATACTGATCAGCATCTATCTTAAAGGTAAGCAAGTTCTCAAACGCCTTGTTAGAAACTCGCATCATTCTACGCTCTGTCCACAGGTCCACACTGTCGCCTGGTTGTGAAACTACAGAGAGATTATCACGAGCAGAAATACGCTGTTTGATGCCTTCACTCTCCCGATTCATACGAGCGAATACCTGATCATACACAGAGGTCATCTGGTCGGGATTGTGGGAGTACCAAGAAAGGGAAGAATCAAAAACCTCCTCAGTGATGCCATGCTTCTTAAACACAAAGTCCATATAAGCCTGCCTTTCATCATCAGAAGGCACTGTGCGATTCTTGATCATCGCCTTGGTCATGTGATAGTCATAAAGCACATCAGCCATTTTGCTGTTGGATATAACCATTTCTGGTCTGCGCACATTACACGCAGACAGGCACAGCAATCCCATGATGGCTGCCAGTAAACCTTTTCTCAGCCTATTCTTTTCCCTCATTGGTTTTCTTCAGTACTTGGAAACAGTCTCCCCAATACTTATTGTAGAACAGCAGCACTGCAATGATGCCACAACTGATAGACGAATCTGCGATGTTGAAAATAGGGCTGAAGAAGATGAAATGCTTCCCTCCTACCAAAGGCATCCACTGAGGCCAGTCGGTTTCTATCAGTGGGAAGTAAAGCATATCCACCACCTTGCCATAAAGCAAGGGAGCATAGCCACCACCATCGGGTAGCAGCGTAGCCATTTGTGAATAATTACTCTCGCTGAACAGCACCCCATAGAATACACTATCGATAATGTTTCCTATGGCACCAGCCATAATAAATGCCACACAAGCTATGAATCCCCATTTCAGGTTGGCCTTTACAAACTTGTAGAGCATCCAACCTATCACAGCTACAGCTGCAATGCGAAATACCGTCAAGAATAGCTTGCCGAAAATCTCCATGCCAAACGCCATGCCGTTATTCTCGGTAAAATAGATGTAAAACCAGCTCGTCACCTTCTTGAAATCATGAAGGAACATGTGAGTTTTGATATACACCTTCACGAGCTGATCAATAACCAGCACCCCGAGAATAATAAGTAGCGCCATGTGGCCCTTGGTGAAAATCTTCCGCATTTTCTCCTTTTACTTATTGTTCATATTCTTGGCCTCTATGCTGAGCGTAGCATGAGGAACAGCACGCAGACGATCGGCAGGAATAAGCTTACCTGTCACACGGCAAATGCCATAGGTCTTATTCTCAATACGCACCAATGCTGCCTGCAAGTTCTGGATGAACTTCAGCTGACGAGCTGCCAGACGGGTAGTCTCTTCCTTGTTCAATGTGTTGGCTCCCTCTTCCATTACCTTATAGGTAGGCGAAGTGTCGTCCACATCATTACCGTCCTGACCAGTCAGGCTGTCTTTCAACATCTTATAATCGCGCTTAGCAATTTCCAACTTATCCAGAATAATCTGTCTAAATTCTTCTAACTCAGCATCTGAGTATCTTACTCTTTCTGTCATAATTGTCAGTGTTTAATGGTTCAGTAATTATTTTTAAGGTCACAATTTTCAACATTTACTGATATTGATTTGCAACTTGAATTCATCCAAATCAAGTTCAGTAGCATCCTCTACCTGATCAGCTAAGGTAAGTGAATTTCCCAATACCTGATTGCAGATGTAGTCGCGGAAGGTCTCTACAGCAGCATCACTGTGAGGATCCTTTGACAACACAATATCAATTTTATCTGTAATTTCCAATCCGCTGCTCTTACGCAGGTTCTGGATACGGTTTACCAATTCACGGGCGATACCTTCTTGGCGCAACTCCTCAGTGATGGTCACTTCTAACGCTACAGTTAGCTTGCCTTCGTTGGCCACCAACCATCCAGGGATGTCCTCGCTGATGATTTCCACATCACTGGTTTCAATCCTTGCCTCACTACCATCAATCAAGAATGTAAAGTAACCAGCAGCTTCAAAGGCAGCGATATCTTCCTGGCTCATTTGTTGCACAGCTGCAGCCACGCCTTTCATCTGCTTGCCAAACTTAGGTCCCAGTTTCTTGAAATCGCACTTCACGCGCTTAACCAAGATACCTGCTGCATCGTCCACAAACTTCACTTCCTTTACGTTCACCTCATTCTGAATAAGGTTCTTCACGGCTTCAATGTGAGCTCGCTGCTCCTCGTCAGTTACAGGAATCATTACGCTCTGCAGTGGCTGACGCACCTTGATGTTCACTTTACGACGCAAAGCCAATACCATAGAGGTAATCTTCTGTGCAGCTTCCATACGTGCTTCCAACTCCTTGTTAATCAGCGAATCATCAGCCATAGGGAATTCTACCAGATGCACAGACAGTGCCTCGTTCTTTCGAGCTTCACACAGACCTGCATTCAAGTCCAGGAAGAGTTGGTCTGAATAGAATGGAGCTAATGGAGCCAACAACTTAGCCACTGTTTCCAGGCAGGTGAAGAGTGTCTGATAAGCACTGAGTTTATCTTGTGTCATTCCACCACCCCAGAAACGTTTGCGATTCAGACGCACATACCAGTTGCTCAGATTGTCGTTCACGAACGTATCTATCAGTCGTCCTGCACGTGTAGGATCGTAGGCAGTAAACTCTGCATCTACACCTTCTATAAGCGTATGTAGTTCAGAAAGAATCCAACGGTCGATTTCTGGTCGCTCTTCCAACTTCACATCTGGCTCTGAATAATCGAAGCCATCTACATTGGCATAGAGTGCGAAGAAGGAGTATGTATTATATAAGGTACCAAACAGTTTGCGACGCACTTCATCCACACCTTCTGGATCGAACTTTAAGTTATCCCAAGGCTCAGAGTTGGTCATCATATAGAAGCGCACGGCATCTGCACCATATTTATCAATCATTTCAAATGGATTCACCACATTGCCCACGTGCTTAGACATTTTGTTGCCTTTGGCATCAAGCACCAAACCTGTAGAAATCACATTTTTGAAAGAGATGCTGTCGAATACCATCGTAGCTATGGCATGCAGAGTGAAGAACCAACCACGCGTCTGGTCCACACCCTCATTGATAAAGTCGGCAGGGAAAGCCAAGCCTTTATCTATCTGTTCCTTATTCTCGAACGGATAGTGAATCTGAGCGTATGGCATAGAACCAGAATCAAACCACACATCAATCAAGTCAGCCTCGCGCTGCATTGGTTTGCCTGTCTTGCTCACCAACACGATGTTATCCACATACGGACGGTGCAGGTCTATCTTGTCATAATTGTCCTGATTCATATCACCAGGTACAAAGCCTTTATCCTTCAGCGGATTGCTCTGCATCACACCAGCCTTCACACTCTTTTCAATCTCTGCATAGAGCTCTTCCAGCGAACCAATGCAGATTTCCTCCCCATCCTCATCGCGCCAGATAGGCAGCGGAGTACCCCAGAAACGTGAGCGGCTGAGGTTCCAATCGTTCAGATTCTCCAGCCAGTTGCCAAAGCGCCCAGTGCCCGTACTTTCTGGATGCCAATGAATGGTTTGGTTCAGTGCCACCATGCGGTCCTTTCTTGCCGTGCTGCGGATAAACCAACTATCCAACGGATAATAGAGCACAGGCTTATCTGTACGCCAGCAGTGTGGATAGTTGTGTACGTGCTTCTCTATCTTGAACGCGATTCCCTCCTGCTTCATCTCCATGCAGAGCACCACATTCAAGTCTTCTGCTTTGTTGGCAGCTTTCTCATCGTACTTACCATCTATATTGAACTCAGGAGCGTAAGCATTCTTCACGTAGTCACCTGCATGGTGGCTATAGCCTTCCACGTTCACGCAAGCCTTTATGAAGTTATCGTCCAGCTCTTCCATCACGTAGTACTTACCCTGCAGATCCACCATTGGGCGAGTCTCACCTTTCTTATTAATAAGGAAGAGCGCAGGCACCTCAGCATCTTTGGCCACCTTAGCATCATCAGCACCAAAGGTAGGCGCAATATGCACGATACCAGAACCATCGTCAGTGGTTACATAATCGCCAGGAATCACGCGGAAGGCACATTCCTCCATTTCCACGAACTTATCTTTTCCATTCTCACCCACAAATACTTTCTCAGGATGAGCCTCGGCATATTTCTTCACAAAGTCGGGCGCATTGCCATCCAACTTCTGCGATGGTTTCACCCAAGGCATCAGTTGCTTGTACTTCATGCCCACCAACTCTGGTCCCATGTATTCACCTACGATGTGGTAAGGCACCACCTTATCGCCATGCTTATAGTCTTCCAGTGGCATATCCTTACCCTCTGGCTTCAGGTAAGCCCCTACCAATGCTTCTGCCATTACCACAGTGATAGGCTCGTCATTGTAGATATTGTAAGTCTGTACTGCCACATACTTGATCTTTGGTCCCACGCAGAGAGCCACGTTGGAAGGCAATGTCCAAGGGGTTGTAGTCCAAGCCACGAAGTAAGGCTTACCCCACTTGGTCCACTCCTCTTTTGGATTCAGTGCTTCGAAGAGCGCCGTCACGGTGGTGTCCTTTACGTCACGGTAACAACCAGGTTGATTCAATTCATGGCTTGAAAGGCCTGTACCTGCACCTGGAGAATAAGGCTGAATGGTATAGCCTTTATAGAGTAAACCTTTGTCGTAAAGCTGACGGAGCAACCACCACAAAGTCTCGATATACTTATTGTCGTAGGTAATATAAGGATTGTCCAAATCTACGAAGTAGCCCATGCGCTCTGTCAATTCGCGCCATTCAGCTGTGAATTTCATCACGTTCTCACGACAACGTTGGTTATAATCCTCCACAGAGATGTACTTCTCGCTCTCCTTGTTGTCGATATCCTTCTTTGTGATGCCCAGTTCCTTCTCCACGCCCAACTCCACAGGCAGCCCGTGCGTATCCCAACCTGCCTTACGCTTCACCTGGAAACCCTTCATGGTCTTATAGCGGTTGAAGGTATCCTTGATGCTGCGTGCCAGCACATGATGGATGCCCGGAT
Source organism: Bacteroidaceae bacterium (assembly GCA_017650045.1). Lineage (GTDB taxonomy): Bacteria > Bacteroidota > Bacteroidia > Bacteroidales > Bacteroidaceae > Bacteroides. The sequence goes on from JAGCFP010000059.1 coordinate 23,779, forward strand.
GTCCATTGGCAGATGGAGGTCCCTCATAGAACACAAACTGCGGACAGCCTTCGCGCTCGTCGATCGACTTATGGAACACGTCGTTCTTCTGCCAATCAGCCAGCACCTTATTGTTAACTTCAGAAAGATTCAGTCCTTTATATTCAGCAAATTTCTTGCTCATATTTTAGTTTCAGTTATATATAATTTCACACATTCTCATGCCATTTTTCAGCACAAGTTCATTATTAAGGCGCAAATATACAAAATCTTTCTCAATAAACACAAATTAAAAACAGATAAAAGCTATGAGATTGATTTTATCATGAAATGATGAATCTTCTATCCGTATATTTATGCAATAATTAGCTGAAAATATGCATAACCCCACTTTTAATAGTTCTAACTAGCAAAAAATATTTTCCTAGTTAGGAAAAAATATTTTCTGCGCGTAGGAGTTAATTTTTCTACGTGTAGCAGTATTTACAGACCCCCAATATTGAATATTTATGCAAAAACCAGAGAATAAGCAAAAACGTGCCAAAACGACTACGATTCCCATATTTTATCCTTGCACCCAATCCTGAAAATGTGAAAGAATTCGCTATTGTAGTAGCTACGCTCTGTTTTACTCTTTACTCTTCACAAACAACGTGCAATCATTTATGAATCAAGGACTAACGAGCGTGAAGTGTTGGCGCGCACACTTCACAACACTTCACGCTTCTTTTGAAGTGTTGGTTTTATGTCTGTTTTTTATTGAATCTAGTGTGAAGTGTTGTGAAGAGTCAAGCGCAACACTTCACGCTTGCTATTTGCTGATATACATTTACTTAAGGTCCATCTGTGAAGTGTGAGGGGTATTTTTGAGAGTATGTATCCACTCTACTACCCTATATAATGATACGCGATTTAACGTAATTATAATACTCATTCACCAGGCTTTTGTACCCCAATAGTTTAAGTTTTGTATAATCTGTTTTGTAATTAATCTTGCTGTGTTTTCCAGTGCTCAAGAAACGGATGTTCTGCTGAAGGTAATGATCAATCTCTTTCAGCCCATCAGTATTATTGATGACAGGGAAAAACCATCTCGACCATGTGAGCGCTTCGGTATCACCATTCTCAAAAAAAACACGGTTAAAATGATTGATAAGTCCTTTCATTGCTTTTTCAGGTTCCAAATTCTTCTTTATGCTCCAACGCATCAACGACTTGGTTGCCCGCTTAATTTTTCCTTTCATCTTCTTTTTGGCGGCTTCAGAGATATCTATATCATGGCCGTTACACTTGAATCCCAAAAATTCAAAGGCTTCATCAGGTGTATAAATTCTTTCCTTGTTGGGGTTTATTTCGAGTCGGTATTGATTAAGAAATTCCATCATCTTATTTTTATATGCCTCAAGTGTCTTAAAGTCTGGAGCAAACATGATGATATCGTCAGAATAGCGAGCATAAATGACATGGGCATCATGAAAATACCTATCCACTTCTCTCAGATACACATTGGCCAAAAAAGGTGATGTGGGAGTACCCGCCATCACGCCATGATGTTCATAGATGGTTTCACCGTTGTAAACCACTCGGCTATCAGTCAACATGTTCTCAAAGAAACGGAATAAAAGCGTGTCGTCAGCCATCATCTCTGACAACATCGGCAACAAAATGTCTATGGAGATGGAATTGAAATAGTCGTGGATATCCAATTTGTATGCCCACATTTTTCGCCCTCCGAGGGCTCGTTTGATATGAAAGAAGGCATCACTCGCTTTTATGCCACGACGAAAAGCGTAACAATTGGGGGCAAAAAACATATCGTAGTCATATAGCTTGAAGGTAATAAGTTTGAGAATCATCATCTCGTCAGGGGCAAAACTGTAAACCACTCGTTTCTTGCCCGTACCCATCTTGTTAATAATTCTCTTTTGGGGAATGCTAAGGCCTTCACCTTGGACGATCTTTTGCGCAAGAGGAAGGTATTCTTCCCGCTCAACATAGCTGTCAGCCTCGTCAAACTCATGCCAAGTGAAACGGCATTTAAGCAATCGGTAGGCGAGATACGCTTCCCAAGTTTCTTGTTGAGTAAGTTGCGTTAAGATACTTTCCATAATTATTAAAAGAAAAAGGGGAATGGTTTTGAATCCGTAAATTTACGGATCACGTGAGGATACCCTACCTTGTTGCCTGCAAAACATATAAATATGGGTAAGGCTGCCTCCTTTGCAGGCGCAGTCATGCTGCATCCCCTTTTTCTGTATTTCTTAGTTCAAGAATTTACGAATACGACCTATCACATAACTCCTTTCGTTCTCCATCTGTGTATAGAAGTTAATATAAGGAAGCCCCAGTTTCTTGGCATACATCCTTGCGATAAGGTACTTCACATTGCTGTCGTGACTGTGACCATTGCCGAGCATAACTGTTGCGATGGCTCTGCCATCTTTTTCGAGAACGAACGTGTAGGGCTTACCCCATTCGGCTTTATAGACCTGCGTCGGGCGCGTCTTGTAGAGTTTGAACTCGTCGCTAACGAATCCAGCCAAATTGGTTACCGGTACGTCTTCTAATATTGTGTACGATGGAAATTCGTTCAATAGGATTTCCTTGAAATAAGCATTCCATTCAACGTCAGTCCTTTCTCTTTCTACAATCGGAGAGGCAGGACGCTGAGTTGGTCGAACCTGTTGCGTGGGTGTAGTATCATTCTTAGAATCAATATACTCCTTGGCAACATCCACAATCTTCTTTAATAACAGTTTCCCTAAATCCATGGTTTTAGTTTTTATAATTAGATGAATTATAGTTTTGCAAATATATAGAATATCTTTGAATAAAGAAAATAATTGTTTCTCTTATTCTTTGGCACTTACCTTATCTCACACTCCCCAGTATGATAAAATGGGAAGTGGCATTATTTCCAGCCTCCACTACAGAAGGCTCTTCTACAAACGTGTCATTAGTACAAGCTGTGATGCCTGCACAAAAAGACAAAAGAATTAAGCTTCGAGTTGTCTTCATAATATTATATTACCTAATTAATCATTTTTTAATCCGTTGTGCCTCCACCAGTGTTCATAGTGATAGCATAAATTCTATCTGCCATTTCTTTCCACCCATCAGCGGCCTTATAGGTCTCAACACTTCCTGCTGGGACATAAATAGGACACTCACTTATTTCATAGAGTGGGTAGTTTCCAGCTGAGGAATGTTCACCATTATTATAACCCAGTACGGGTGGATTTGTTGCATAGATCGTAATACTCTCCAGATCAAAATTCCGGGCGAAAGCAATGGGGCTAATTTGCACTACTCCGTTACCAATAATAATTGATTTAAGATTCGTAGTAGGCTTTTCTCCATTGTGAAAAGCATAATCTTCTATAGTTGTAACATTATTTGGGATAATAATTTCAGATAATAACTCACATCGTGCAAAAGAACAATATTGAATAGTAGAAATACCTTCTGGGAAAACTATCTCAGTTAAATTATGATTGGCCCAAAAGGCCTCACGACCAATATAAGTGACCCCTCTACAGGAATAAGGAGGTAGGTTGATGCTGATTCAGGCGTACCAATGCCCTTTGCCTACTCAGCAGTTCTGGGGTCTGAGCACCCACCAAGATAGCAGTTACCAGCATAGCCAGCATAAGAAGTGTTTTCTTCATAATCTTAAATTTTTGGTTTTCACTTGCAAACATACAAAAAAGGACTGATAAAAGAGAATGTTTTGCCGTTTTTTCTACAAAAACAAGAATTCGAAGCAGAATGGCAAAGCTTATAGTCTGATCACCTCGTCGCAATAGTTCAGGATCATCTCCCTGTGAGTGATGAATATCATGGTCTTATCAGTAGCAGAGCGCATCAGTTTTTCTATAAGCATGCGCTCTGTTTCTTTATCCAATGAGGCGCTGAACTCATCGAGCAGCAGGATGCTGCCTGGGCGCAGCAAACCACGAGCCACGGCGATGCGCTGTGCCTGGCCTTCGCTGAGACCGTCGCCCCACTCACCGCAATGGGCATCCAACTTCAATGGGAGATCGCTTACGAAATCGGCTGCTGCCGTATGCAGCGCCTCCCACATCTGCTCCTCGGTGGCATCGGCATTGCCCAAAAGCAGGTTGCTGCGAATGGTACCGCTCAGCAGGCTGTTGCCTTGGGGTACATACACTAGATTTCCTCGCAATTCTGGAGCCATCGGTACACGCTCTGCCTTGTTATATAAGAAGATCTCACCGGCCGTTGGCTGAAGCAGGGAGAGTATCAGCTTGATCAAGGTGCTCTTTCCTGAACCCGTCTCTCCCACGATGGCCGTGCGACTGCCTGGCTTGAAGTCATGACTGAAGTCGTTGTAGATATCCCTCTCTCCTGTCTGGTAACGGAACGTGAGATGACCGATGCTGATGCCAGCCACTCCCTGCAATAATTTAGACTCACCCACGGGCTCGCCTGGCAGTGCTTCCAGCTCCTCGATACGGTCGATGGAGGCAGAGGCATGCACGAAGTCGGGAATCAAGCGTGTCAAGTCCACTGTGGGGCGCTGGATGCGGTTTACCAGTTGCAGGAAGGCCGTCATCGTACCAAAGGTGATCAGGCCGTCTTGCAGGCCTATGATACCCCACATGAAGGCCGTCATGTAGCCCAAGATGAAGCCCAAGGTCACCATGGCGCGGGAGAACAGGTTGAAGCGCGTGCGATGCATGGTCTGTCCGTAGAGTGAGGTCTGCAGGGTGTTCAGCCTGTCCACAAAGGCATCGTGTTGCTCCATGCTCTGTATCAGCATGTGGTGTTGCAGACTCTCCTGCATCACGCTCTGCACGGCACTGTCGGTAGAGCGGATGTCCTTCGTGAGCTTACGCATTTTCCTGAAATACAGCTTGCTTACCAGCAAGAAGAATGGCATGATGAAGATGACGCTCCAAGCCAGAATAGGACTCATGTAGTAGAGGAAGATAAAAGCCGCCAAAATCTGCACACTGGTAGTGAACAGCTGTGGCACCGACTTACAGACGGTCTCTGCCACCACACGCACGTCTTCTTCCAGGCGGTTCAGCACATCGCCGCTGTGAAAACGCTCCCAGTGCTCCCAGTCCACATGCATCAGGTGGCTGTAGAGGCGGTGGCGCAGGTAGTTTTTCTGCGTCACTTCCGTCTGGTTCTCCAGCCAGCTCATCAGTAGGTTCAGCAGCATTTCAGTGAGGAAAAGCAGCAGCAGGATCACTCCGTACAGATAAATGGTGCTACGGGAGGTCACCACGCCACGCGTCACCAAGTCGATGGCTCCCTTGCTGAAATAGACAAACGAAAGACTGGCGGCTATGTAGAGCAGTCCACACAGCGCGTTGAGCACCAACTTGCCACGAATGCCCGTCGATGCCAGCCATAGCCAGTTCAGTAACCTCCGTATCATCTTTTCCTCAAATGATCTATAAATAGTTTTCCTCTGTCAATGATGAAGAAGCCATAGCTCTGCAGCGTATCTTTGGGGAAGAGGCGCATCACCATGGGATAGCGTGCCGAGTTGAACAGGAAGCGCTTCAGCTTCAGCCACAGGAAGAAGCCCGTATCAGGTTTCTTCTTTCCAGAATAGCGTCCGAAGTTGCCCTCACGCTCTATCACCGCCAGCACTTTCTTCGCTTTCTTCTCATCGGGCTGCCAGAAGGGGAACTCCTCCTGCGGAAGTCCCAACTTCCTCACCAGCAGGGTGCCGAATACCCGCCACGGATGCATCAAACCCAACTTCTTCAAGCGCTCCTGCAGCTCATCCAAATCCAGATGCCCCTGATACACATGCAGCATCCGGGCACAGTCGCACAGCTGACGCAATCCTACGCCTCCGTTCAGGAAGTGATGATACATGTGGTAGAAGACAAAGAACGCATTGAACACGGGGGTAGAGACACGTACCGACTTCTCCTCCGTAGTGGGGATAAACGTCTCTTCCGAAGTCTGCAGCACCTCCTCGCTCCACTGCAGGAAGTAGCGCTGCTTCGACGGCCAGGGTAGGATGGCAGCCACGCGGTGCAGCTCTATGGTCACTCCCTGCCAGTCGCAGTGCAGGTGCTTAAGACTTTCCTCATCCTCTTCGCCCGACACGCCCCACTCACGTACCAGGGAGCAAGCCTTCGGATAGTCCTTCCTACCGATGAAGAGGTCGATGTCACCACACTGCCGATGCAGCGGCTGCGGATACAGCGTCGCATTATATTGTCCCTTCAGCAGCAGCGGATGGATGCCTTCTGCCTCCAATTTCTCTAAGAACTGCACCAATACTCGGTTTATCAGCCTGTTGGTCTGTTCTATCTTGTTCACGCTCCAGAACCACGTCATACGCAGCGCCTGTGGGGGCTGCAAGTCTGCAGGCAATAGGTTCATACCATCATAGAGCACACCCTGCAAGGTCTGCTCCTTGGCCATCTGCATCAATGCCTTCCATTGCTCCTCTGTGAGTGGTGCGTCAAAACCTTGCGGAGCCTTGTTCCAAAGCCCCGCCTTCAGCAATGTCCAGAAAGCCTGCTCTGTGGTCATGCCTCTATCAGTCCTATTTCCTGCCACTTAGCGATGAGCTTGACAGCATCGGCCTTGGCGGTTTCTGCAGCTACCTCATACTTGTCTGTAAGCAAGTCTGCCACCTCATCCACCGTGAAGTCCTTATCCTGCAGAGACTCCCACAGATACTTGGCACTGCCGTTCAGACTGATCAACTTATTGAAGTCGATGACCTCAATACCTTCAGGCACCACTACATGGTCGGTTCCTATCTCGCGTAAAGCAAATCCTTTTCTCAGTTTCATAATGATTCCGTTATTTAGATGCAAAGATAAAAATATTTATTTATTTCCCACAAAAAAGCATTATCTTTGCAGTTATGAAACAGCGTCTTTACTATAAAGTAGCAGGACTGACCTTCGGCTTTGAACTGCATGAAGGGATTCAGTTGGAAGGAAATCTGGGGGCGTATGAGCCTTTCAGCTGCGACAGTGTGACGGAACCTCTCTTCATGCTGGCAGTGAAAAGCAGTGAGGGAACAAACGCCGAAGGTGACAATGACTGGAACCTCATTCTGGATAATGATTTCGAGGGGATGCTCACAGAAATCTACACGGATGCAGAGGGGATGTACCATTATGCCGTACGCTTCGTGCGTCAACCCGATATGTGGAGCTGCACCGACTTCGACCCGGAATTCAAGAGCCTGACTTGTCGTGTGCATGGCAGTCAGAACTTCCAACTCTTTGCCTTGAACAACGCACTGATGTTGCTCTTTGCACTCTGCAGCGCCAAGCATGACACGCTGCTGTTCCACTCATCTGTGATCAAACACGACGGAAAGGGCTACATGTTCTTAGGGAAGAGTGGTACAGGTAAGAGCACCCACAGCCAACTGTGGCTGAAGTATATAGAAGGCAGCGAACTGCTGAATGATGATAACCCAGCCGTACGACTGATTGACGGCCGTCCGTGGGTGTTTGGCACTCCTTGGAGCGGAAAGACGCCTTGCTACAAGAACGAACAAGTGCCAGTGGGAGGTTTCCTGCGTCTGTGGCAGGCTCCCGTAAATGAAATCACCCGCCTTTCTACACTTCAGGCCTATGCTGCCTTGCTCCCCACCGTCTCTAACATGCGATGGGAGAAGCAATGTGCCGATGTCGTGAATGCTACCTTGAACAAGGTTATCAGCGCAGTGCCAGTGTTCAGCCTTAAAAACAGACCTGAGGAGGCAGCTGCCCGTATGAGTTTTAACGCCTTTAAGAATGCCGATGGAAGCAACGGATAAACGCATAGTGCCCAATGATGTGATGCTCGGCGAGGTTCGTAAAATGATAGCCGAGGGACACAGTGTCACCATCAAGGTGAAGGGAGTGAGCATGCTGCCCTTCATCGTGGGTGATCGTGACAGCGTGCGACTAGTAAAACCTTCGCACTTGAAGGTACGTGACATCGCATTGGCTGAAATCGACGAAGGGCATTATGTACTGCATCGCATCAAGCGTATAGAGCCTACCCGCATTACACTGATGGGTGATGGCAACCTGCGAGGCTTGGAGTTTTGCCGCCCAAAAGACATCGCTGGCAAAGTGGAGGTAATCTTCCGCAACGGAAAGAGCATTGACCCATGGGCCTCGTCAGAACAACGGAAGGTTGGTATCTGGTTGGCACTTACCCCCATCAGACGCATTCTTCTGGCCATCTATCGTAGAACGATCCTTTAAGAACTTTTTTTCCTACTGAAGTGGATGCAAGATATAGACCTCTAAAAACTTGGAAGCTTTTTATAAAACTGAATTTTTATGCAATACCTTACTTCATTTTTGCATAAACTCTCTTTGATGCATTCTAACTAGCAATAAATATTTTCCTAATTAGAGAAAATTTGTTGCTGCGCACAGGAACAAGTTTTTCTGTGCGTAGCAATTATTTCTTCCCCACCCTTATGTATATTTATGCAAAAACCAGAGAATATACAAAAACGGACATGCACTGGCTTCTTGCAAATAGATTGGTTACGGCAAAGCACTACTTAGTCGTAACTAAACCCACAGTTTGCATACTTCAAACCTGACACTAGTCAGAAAAGTACAAGAAAACTTATTTTTTACACTTCAATTAAATATGATTTATATATCGTTCCTTGATTATTTAACATCTTTTTAGAATAATAAAAAGGCGAATTATTTGCAAACCGCTATTTCCTTGTTGTATCTTTGCGCCCGATCTTGAGAAGGCGAAAGAAGTTGCTGTTGTAGTAGCTACGGCTCTGTTTTACTCCTCACACTTCACAAGAGGTACTCAATCGATTGTGAATCAAGGACTAACGAGTGTGAAGTGTTTGCGCGCACACTTCACAACACTTCACGCTTCTTGCCCTCGAGATGTAATTAATTAACATGCCGCAAGGCAAAACTAAACCTTTAAAACTATTAAATGGAAACAGAAAAGTTAACCATGAGTGAGGCAGTTTTCCAAACAGAGAGCTTCCTCAATGAGAACTACGAGTTCCGTCGTAATGTATTGAACGGCAAAACTGAAATGAAACCCACTAAAACAGAAGATGCAAAATGGGGCATCATGACAGATGTAATCCTCAATTCCATCATCCTTCGCGCAAAGAAAGCGGAAATTGGTGGTAATCTTGTGCAAGGTATCATACAGCAGATTGTACATTCTGAAAGCATCCCAGAATGGAATCCTGTGGTTTACTATCTGGAACATCTGCCCGTATGGGATAAGCAGAACCATGTGGCCAAACTCTTCGAGCGTATTCCTGGACTTACCAGTGAGCAACTTTCCTGGTGCAGCACATGGCTTCGCTCAGCAGTAGCCCATTGGATGGATATCGACAGGCTTCATGGCAATGAGAGCGTCCCTATCCTCATTGGTAAGCAAGGGTGTGGAAAATCCACCTTTGCCGTGCGCCTGCTACCTCCAGAATTGCGTGAATACTATCTGCAGAAACTTTCGCGTCAGCCGGTGGTGGAAGCCGACTATAAAAAGTAAGCCTCGCGTCTCCAGTGTTTTTTTCATCGAGCGTCAGCGA
>JAGCFP010000005.1 GCA_017650045.1 Bacteroidaceae bacterium
GATACAATTTCGCCAATCCAACCGCTCTGCTGATTTCATTGCAGGTGTGGATGACGAAGAATCTCCACAGCGTTTCATCAATAGAGGTAAACTGCTCCATGAGGTGTTTTCTGCCATAGGTACCAAGGAAGATGTGCAGCAAGCTATCAATCGCTTGGTTTTCGAGGGAGTGATAGGCTCTCAAGCTGAGGAACAGGAAATCAAGGCATTGGTTGAACGAGCCCTAACGTTGCCAGAAGTACAAGACTGGTACAGTGGCAGATGGAGATTACTCAATGAGTGTGACATCATTTGGATGGAACATGATGAATTAATGAAACGCCGCCCAGACCGTGTGATGCAATATGGTAATGAGTTGGTGGTAGTCGACTTCAAGTTCGGTCAACCACAAGAGAAGTATCATCGTCAGGTACAAGGATATATGAATCTATTGCGAGGCATGGTAGGCAATGAGGATAAAACAATTTGCGGCTATCTGTGGTATGTGGACAATGAAAAAATAGAGCGGGTATGAAGACTTTCTTGGAATTGGTAGCAAAAGACCTCTATGCAAAGGTAGGCAACGAGCTTTCGGAAACGGCTGTGGTATTCCCCAACAAGCGTGCCAGCTTATTCTTCAATGAATACTTAGCCAAGGAAGCAGGAAGACCTGTCTGGGCACCTGCCTTCATAAGCATCAGCGAGCTTTTCAGAGGATTGACCACCTTACAGGCTGCCGACAGTATCCGATTAGTCTGCGAACTCTATAAGGTTTATCAAGAGGAAACTGGTAGCAAGGAGTCACTGGACGATTTCTACTTCTGGGGAGAGTTGCTTATCAGTGACTTCGATGATGTGGATAAGAATAAGGTTGATGCAACACGACTCTTCAGCAATCTGCGTAATCTTCAGGAGCTCAGCAGAGGTACCGACTTTCTGACAGAAGAACAGGTAGCCGCCATCCGTGAGTTCTTTGAGGATTTCTCTATGGACAATCCCACTAAGCTAAAGGAGAAGTTCATCAACATTTGGGACCATCTTGGAGCTCTCTATCAACAGTTTAAGAAACGCCTACAAGAGCAGGGCATCGCTTATGAAGGCATGATGTATAGAGAAGCCATCGAGCAGCTGGATGCATCTACTCTACCTTATAAACACTATGTATTGGTGGGATTCAATGTCCTCAATGCCGTGGAAAGAGAGTTATTCAGCAAATTGCAGGAAGCAGGAAAAGCCATGTTCTACTGGGATTATGATACATTCTATGTGAATCGGCCGAAACATGAGGCAGGCGACTTTATTAGTCGTAATCTACGACAGTTCCCTAACGAACTCACAGATATTTCCCTCTTTGAGGTGATGAAAGAACCAAAGAAAGTTCGATTCATCGCAGCTTCTACCGAGAATGCCCAAGCAAGGTTCCTTCATCAATGGATTACCCCACAGACATGGGATACCAGCAGAGAGAAAGAACATGCAGTCGTGCTTTGTAATGAGGACTTATTACTCCCAGTTCTCCACAGTATCCCTTCCTGCGTAAGAAACCTTAATATTACCATGGGATTCCCATTATCCCAAACACCAGTATGTAGCTTTATCTCTGCCTTAATGGATCTCCAGGTAAAAGGATATCAGTTAGAAGATGGGCGTTTCAGTTTTGAGACTGTCACAACCATCTTGAATCATCCTTATACCCAGCGACTGAGCAGCGAAGCAAAGAAGTTGCAGGATCTCTTGGTAAAGAATAATCGCTTTTTCCCCACACTCTCGGAACTACAGCAAGACGAATTCCTCGAGTTATTGTTTACACCTCAACATGGCATCAAGGCATTGTGCGAATACCTGATTAACATGCTTCAACAAGTTACCATGCTATATCGAGGAGCGGAAGAAGACGAGATTTTCAATCAACTATATCGGGAGTCACTCTTCATGAGTTATACCTTGATCAATCGCTTGCTGAACTTAATAGAAGACAATATACTTGCTATACAGTTACCAACTTTCAAACGATTGCTAACCAGATTACTGCAGGGTGCCAGCATTCCATTCCATGGAGAGCCTGCAGTAGGCATGCAAATCATGGGTCTGCTTGAAACGAGAAACTTGGATTTCAAAGACCTATTGCTACTTTCTGTCAACGAAGGGAAATTGCCCCATGGCGAAAGTGAAGCCTCCTTTGTACCTTACAATTTGCGCAAGGCTTTCGGTATGACCACCATAGAGCACAAGATTTCTGTGTATGCCTACTATTTCTATCGACTTATCCAACGAGCAGAAAATGTTACCCTACTCTATAATACATCCACTGAGGGCATGAACCATGGAGAGATGTCGCGCTTTATGTTGCAATTCTTAGTTGATTGGCCTCATGATGTGACAAGGGAGTATTTGGATGCTTCGCAAAAGCCGGCTAAAGAGCGATCATTTGTTGTAAATAAAGATACTGAGGTTATTCATCGGCTCTATCATCGCTTTGATGCAGAGAAAGATGCGGGAAAACCCGAAGAAAAGCAAACACTGCTCTCACCTTCTGCGATCAATAATTACATTGACTGCTCCATGAAATTCTACTTCCGCTATGTGGCAGGACTGAAGGTACCTGATGAGGTAAGTGCAGAGATAGACAATGCCCTTTTCGGCACCATCTTCCATTTGGTAGCACAGTATATCTATGAGGACCTAACCACACATGGGAAGCAGGTGTCAACATCCGACCTTAATAGTCTTATAAAAGATAAGGTCAGACTACGCAACTATGTAGACCGCGCTTTTAAAAAGGAATTCTTCAAGATTGGAGCCGATGAAAAGAGCCAATATAATGGAGCCCAGATAGTAAACTTTGACGTTATTTTGAAATACATCAGCCAACTACTTCAAAATGATTGTCATTATACTCCTTTCACCTTAGAAGGTATGGAATTAAGACAAACTGAAGTCTTCCAGATTAAGACACCACAGGGAATTTTGAATGTCCGCATTGGTGGAGTCATTGACCGTATGGATAGTAAGGATGGCATTCTTCGTATCATCGACTATAAGACTGGAAAAGAAAAAGGCAATGCTACCAGTCTTGAAGCGCTCTTCATTTCTGCAAAAGAACGGCCTTACCATGCTTTCCAAGCATTTCTGTACGCCTGTATAATGAGTCGGAAACTCCAAGTCAACGGATGTACCAAGAAAATAGTACCTGCACTATATTACATACAAAAGTCGGCCGACGAATCCTATAAGCCTACCATCACTATTGGAGGAAAAGAGAATGAAGTGACTGACTTTGCCGAACAATATGAAAAGGAGTTCAGAGAACGCTTACAATCTTTACTTGAAGAGATTTTCAATCCTGAAGTTCCTTTCACACAGACAGAGATTGAAGACCACTGTAAGCATTGTGATTTCAGGCATCTCTGTAGAAGATAAGCATTTGTCAACGGATTATACAAGTAAATAAGAAACGGTTAATTATAAAATATATATTTCATTTTTGAATAGTAATGAACGAACAATATTCCTCTCAATTGTTGGAGAAAGCTGTGAATGAGTTTTCCAAGTTGCCAGGTATAGGCCGAAAGACAGCCATGCGCCTTGTGTTGCATCTGTTGCGTCAAGACGATGCCACAGTCGATGCTTTTGGAAACAGCATTATTACCTTGAAGCATCAGGTAAAGTATTGTCATGTATGCCACAACATCTCTGATACAGAAACTTGTAATATCTGTGCTAATCCGCAAAGAGACAGCACATCAGTCTGTGTCGTAGAGAGTATTCGTGATGTGATGGCCATAGAGGCAACGCAACAGTATCACGGACTGTACCATGTACTTGGTGGTGTCATTTCACCTATGGAGAGTATCGGTCCTAGCGATTTAGAGATTCAGAGCCTGATAGACCGTGTAAAGGCAGGTGGCGTAAAAGAGGTTATTTTGGCATTGAGCACCACTATGGAAGGAGATACAACCAACTTTTTCATCTATCGGAAACTGAAGGATGAACCTGTTAAGATTTCTGTTTTAGCACGCGGAGTGTCTGTTGGTGATGAGTTACAATATACTGATGAAGTGACTTTAGGGCGTAGTATAATAAATCGTACCCCCTATTTCGGAAATTAATTATATACTACTTAGAAATGGAAGAAATAAAGAAAACATTAAGTACGTTAAAACAATGGTATGGCATTTTTTGGATCATACCAATTATCATAGTATTAATGCGTGAACTTTCAGAAGATGGTAACGGATACTTAGCAAACAATGCATCTGTTGTCTATGCTATGGAAACAGCAACCATCCTGCTTACCTGCCTTAATGTTCCATTGGCTCTCAAGCTTTTTTCCCTAGTTTTGAAAAAGAAAGTTTATAACTTAGAACTAAAAGATGCTTTGAAACTCTACAAGAAGTGGAGCCTTATCCGTTTGCTGCTACTGCTTGTCCCCGTTTATATAGGACTAGCCACCTACTACATGTGCATGAGCACCACTGGCATTCTCTGTACAGCCATTGCGCTTACCGCCTCGCTGTTCTGTGTGCCTAGCGAAAAGAATTTAAAGCAGGATCTGAAAATTGAATAGCATGAAGATAAGCAGCACCTATACTTAAAAAATAAGTAACATATTTTGTCATGCACTTGATTTTCACTATCTTTGCAGCCTAATTTGTAAAAACAAACAATAGGTATTATGAAAGCTTATGTATTTCCTGGGCAAGGAGCCCAATTCGTAGGAATGGGTAAAGACCTCTACGACAACTATCCTTTGGCAAAAGAACTCTTTGAGAAAGCAAACGAAATACTTGGTTATCGCATCACTGATGTCATGTTTGAAGGCACTGATGAGGATCTCCGTCAGACAAAGGTTACTCAACCAGCCGTATTCCTTCACTCTGTGATTTCTGCCTTCTGCTTAGGTGATGATTTTCAACCTGAGATGACTGCCGGACATTCATTGGGTGAATTTTCTGCACTTGTAGCTGCAGGGGCACTTGATTTCGAAGATGGACTGAAATTGGTTTATGCTCGTGCAATGGCTATGCAGAAGGCTTGTGAAGCCCAACCTTCAACCATGGCTGCTATCATCGGCCTACCTGATGAGAAGGTTGTAGAAATCTGTGAGGAAATTAATAAGAATGGCGATATTGTAGTGGCTGCCAATTTCAACTGTCCAGGCCAGTTAGTTATTTCTGGCTCCATGGAAGGTATAAGCAAAGCTTGTGATGCACTGAAAGCTGCTGGAGCAAAGCGTGCCCTTCCACTGAAGGTTGGAGGTGCATTCCATTCTCCACTGATGCAGCCAGCTAAGGAAGAATTGGAGCAAGCTATTAATGCGACCAATTTCCACACCCCTAAGTGTCCAGTTTATCAGAATGTTGATGCTCTGCCTCATACCAACCCTGCGGAGATTAAGGACAACTTGGTAGCACAACTCACTGCTCCTGTTCGTTGGACTCAAATAGCTCAACACATGCTTGCAGATGGTGCTACAGAATTTACAGAATGTGGTCCTGGTGCTGTATTGCAAGGACTCATCAAGCGCATTGATAAGGAAGCCAATGCTCATGGTATTTAAATCAACACATGAAACAATTTATATAAATGAAGAAAGCCTCGACTCTAATAGAGCCGAGGCTTTCATTTTGTTGTATTGTCCTTATAATTACATTCAAAATACATTCCTCCATAGAAGGAATCAAGCGCGCAATGGCTTAATCCAAGTATGCAGGAATATCATCTGCATCGATATCACAGGCTATAATCACACCCTTCTCATCGATTAAATAGTTTGAGAACCCCTCGTCAAGATTATAATAATTGAGTAGTTCTGAGTTCTCATTGTCAAGTCCTCTGTAACTTTGACTTTTTGCTATTTGGTCCATTCTGATGGTTTCAAGGCAAATGGATTCATATTTATCCAATGACACAGAAACCAACTCTACACTTTCGGGAGCCATCTGGTTTATTTCATAACTCAGATTGGCATTTCGCAGCCTTGATGAAGCATCGTAGCTGGCCCAAAAACTAAGCAATACCATGTGCCCCCGCTTCTCTGACAGCGTTTGCACAGATTGCTCAGCTACAGGCTGAAGATGTATGTCTGGGGCTTTGTCACCCACTCGCAACCCTCCAGCAGGCTGATCTTTTTGAACAAAAGATGTCAAGGAACAAATTAGTAATACAACAAATAACCACTTAACATTCCTCATGTTTTCTGGTTTTAGTTCTCAACAACCAAAGCCCACCTCACGGCGGCGATTCCACTCTGGCATTAACTGTATGGCCCTCTTCTATCACAGAAGAATTACTCATTCTCACAGCCATTTTTTTCAGGAATCGGACTGCAAAGTTGAGTATTTCTTTTCTAATATCCAAATTTCCTCCCCTATTTTAACACTATTGATGCTATAAAGAAGAAAATGTTAAGTTTTTTTCGTACCTTCGCGTCATAATATATTTTAGCATGTATTTTACCGAATTAGACCTCAATGACAGCATACTCGACGCCTTAGATGCCATGCGTTTTGAGCAATGCACCCCTATACAAGAAAAATCTATTCCTCCACTGCTCAAAGGATGCGACCTTATCGGAGTGGCACAAACTGGCACAGGCAAGACTGCTGCTTATCTTCTCCCTATACTAAATAAACTTTCTGATGGGAACTATCCCGAAGATGCTGTAAACTGTATCATCATGGCCCCAACCCGTGAGTTGGCCCAACAGATAGACCAAGCCATGCAGGGTTTTTCATACTTCATGTCTGTCAGTAGTGTAGCAGTTTACGGCGGTAATGACGGTATTCTTTTTACTCAACAGAAACGCGGACTCACTAAAGGTGCTGATGTGGTGATAGCTACACCTGGGCGACTTATTTCTCATATCCAGATGGGATATGTGGACCTTTCACGCGTATCTTTTTTCATTCTCGATGAAGCCGATCGTATGCTCGACATGGGGTTCTATGATGACATCATGCAGATAGTGAAACTGCTTCCAAAAGAACGACAGACCATCATGTTTTCTGCCACTATGCCTGAAAAGATTCAGCAGCTGGCTCATCAGATTCTTTCGAATCCTGTGGAAGTAAAAATCGCGGTTTCTCGTCCTGCAGAAAAAATAAAGCAAGGAGTTTATTACTGCTATGAAAAGCAGAAGCTCGCTCTCGTCCGCTCTCTTTTCCGGAATAGGGAGGCTAAACGTGTTCTGCTCTTCGCTAGTAAAAAGGTCAAAGTTAAGGAAGTGGCACGTTCACTGAGACAGATGGGGATGAATGTAGGTGAAATGCATTCTGATTTAGAGCAAGCCCAACGTGAAGAAGTGATGTTGGCTTTCAAGAATGGGCACATCAATATTCTGGTAGCCACAGACATTGTGTCGAGAGGCATTGATATCGATGATATTCAGATAGTTATTAACTTTGATGTTCCCCATGATTATGAGGACTATGTGCATCGCATTGGTCGTACTGCTAGGGCTGGTGCAGACGGAGAAGCGCTTACGTTCGTAAGTCCTGATGACATTCGTTATTTCAGGCAGATAGAGAATTTTCTACGCTACAAAGTTGAACCTTTGAACGTGCCCGAAGAATTAGGTGGAAATGCTGAGATGAAAGAAACTCAATCCCATCACCGCACTATAAACCAAGGAAAAAATGTTCGCAAACATAAACAAAGTGCTCACCGCTTCAAGAAAACACCATCTAAAGATAAACCTGCAGGAGCAAAATCAGAAAAGGGAAAAACGAAAAAGCAACATAAGCCGAAAGATCAGCAATCACTGAGCTAACTCAATGCGCAGTTCTTTTTCTGGAGTAATGGTAAGGTCCAATTGGTAAGCTGCAGCCACAGAACTTTCAGGATCTCCGACCAAGGCCTCATAATGATAACCCTCAGCATCCACACCCTTAAAATCCATATCAGCCAAGATACTGGTGCTCAGGAAATCTGAAGGAATATAGTCTGCAAAAAGCTGTTTGGTAATGTCTCTACCATAGAGTTCTGTAGCGCCAGTATAGACACAAATATGAATCACATTGTCATAATACACATTATCCACAAGCATACCCGAGGGTCCTATGGAAGTCTTTATCACCTTCATTTTACTGGGATTCACGAAGACATACCCTCTGTATCGCTTACCGTTATACATCACCACACTATCTTTCTCGATACGTTCAGTAACAAGAGGCAGCGGTTCTTGTTTGTTTATGAAATAAAGTGAATCTTCATCGGTTTCAGAGTGGTACAACGCAATGATATTATCCTCAAACTGGTGGAACCTGAAACGCGCTTCAGTCTGAAGATCTATGGCATAAGGAATAGTATCGGCCCCTACCACATATAAAGAGTCCCTAATGATAAAAAAAGAAGCAGTAAGATTCTCTGAATCAGGATAATAGATAGAATCTCCTACGACTTTCATAAAAGGCATATCTGTTTCATCATCCACCCAGATACCTTGTAACATCTGTTTGGCAATAAGATTCTCTGTTTCCTCAACCTCTTGTTTGACTTCCTTACAAGAAGCCAAAAGTAAGGGTAAAATGAGCAAACAGCACAATAGTGACAAATAACCTTTTCCCATTGTTTTATCCATAGATTATGCAAAGGTAGTTAAAAAATAGTTTCCCTAAAAAAATAGCTGTAAAAAAACATCTCAAAAAGAAACAAATAAAAGAATTATTTGTATCTTTGACGGCAGTATGAAAGAATTAGCAAAACACATTCACCATTTATTACAAGAGAACGATTGTGTCATCGTTCCGGGGTTTGGTGGCTTTATCGCCCATCATAACCCTGCAACGTGGATAGAGAAAGACAATACCTTCCTCCCTCCTTCTAGAGAGATTGCCTTCAATCCTTTACTGAAAATCAATGACGGGCTTTTGGCTCAGTCATATATGACTTCCTATCAGACTAGCTTTACCGATGCAACGCGGAGAATAGATAGTGCCGTGAAACAGTTGGTACGAAGTCTTTTCGAAGATGGCACAGTTTACCTACCAGAAATTGGCGAATTGCGTTTTAATATTCACCATTCTTATGAGTTCCATCCAGAAGATGAGAAAATCATTTCTCCTGCGCTCTATGGATTGAGTAGCTTTGAATTAAGTACACTCCAGGAAGTACAGCAGCAACGCATTGCCGCCAAGCAACTTGAGGCTAAGCAGCGTGAAGAAGAAGAGCGCAAAAGGCGTGAAGCAGAATTCAAACGTCAACAGGAAGAAAGACTTCGTGCTATTGAAGAAAAACGGCTTGCAGAAGAGGAACTTCGTCGTCAGGAAGCAGGAGAACGAGCACGTATTAAAGTCGAAAGGGCTTCAGAACGTACCCTCTCTCATCGCCGTACGTTACGTAGAGCTTTGAACACCATAGGTACTATGGCCGCTATGATAGCCATACTATTCTTATGCTTTACCTTTGCAACGCCATTAGAAAATACCACAATAGGGACAGAGAACCATGCCGAACTCAATCCTAAGGAATTACTCAATAACCTGATGAACCATTCGCTTATTACCCAACCTGTTGGTGAATCTTTTGAAGCGATGGCACCTGTGGAGAAAGCACTTGAAGAAGAAACTGCTCCTACTCCTGTTGTTGAAGTACAAGTTCCCAAGATCTACCATGTCATCGTGGCAAGTGTAGGTGCTTCATCTGATGCTGAGCGTATGGCTCAAGAGCTTACCCAGAAAGGTTATAAAGATGCGAAGGCTATTGTTGGAGGAGGCTATAACCGTGTATGTATTGGTAGTTTCGAAACTGAGCAAGAAGCCTATAGCATGGTTCGCCAACTAAAGGTTGACAATGTTTACCAGCAATCTTGGGTGCTTAAACGTCAATGAAACACCTGTTTCTCATAGGGATTTTTCTCTGTGTAACCTGTATTTCTTTCGCGCAGAGCGATGTTAATGCGGATACTCTCCGAGTCAATCCTGCAGATTTCATTAATCTATCAGGTAGTCCACGCACAGACCGCTCTCAGACTTATGATGGTTTTTTACTTGGTATTAATCCGCTTGATCTCATAGAGTCTTTCCAACCCCTTACTCAGAACTTAAAGGCACTGATGCCCGATTTTAGTCAACTGCTTCCTCGTCCAACAGTCACTTTCGGAACACTTTCTGGCCATACACTTCTGCCCAGCTATTCCTTAGGTTCTTATGGTTACTCCTACTTCAATACAGTGCCTTCTATTGGTAATGTGCAAGTAGCGAATTTCCGATTGAATAACGGAATGACCATTAGCACCATGGGCGATTATGATGCTAATGGTAGTCGTGTGAATCGCCCTGTCAATCCGTGGCAGCGCAACAATTTCCAAGGTGCTTTCCAACTTAAATCTGCCGATGGCAAATTCAGTTTTGGTATTCGGGTTAGCAATGGGTATTAATACTCTCCAAACGTATCCTTTAAGCTTTTCACTAGTCCATCAGAGTCCAAAGAGACACTTATGATGCGGCCTTCTGGATCCAACAAGAAGTAAGCAGGAATCCAACGAATAGCATATTGGTTAACTACCTCGCTTTGCCAATACTTCAACTCAGACACATGTGTCCAATTCAACTCATATTGCTCTATGGCTTTTACCCAAGGATCTTTTGCACGATCAAGTGACACACTAAATATCGTGAAATTCTTATCCTTTAGTTTCTGATAGGCATTGACTACTTCTGGAATCTCACGACGGCAGTCGGGACACCAACTCGCCCAGAAGTCCAGCAATACATACTTACCACGTAGTGAAGACAAACTCTGAAGGTTTCCATCAGGATCTGGAAGAGTGATTTCTGGAGCCATTTGTCCTACATCCACCTTCTCTTTTCTACTGATAAGATCGTTCAATTGCTCCACATAGAAAGAGTTCTCCAATGCAGGAGTCATCTGGCTACGCAAGGCTTTCAACCCTTGAGTATCGAAGCCCCAGGAGTAACTTTTCATTAGCAGGTAGGCAGCTACTGGAGAATCAGGATGATGCGCCACCAACGTATCTATCTGGAAGCCATCCTGCTTAGAATACTCCACAACATTACGGAAGAAAACGTCTGATTCTGAGCCTTCTACAATAATTTGCTTACTTTCTTCATCAATACTTACATTCAGCTTCCCATTCTCCAAAAAGAACAGAAGCGGACTGTTATCCGTACGTGAAGTAGTGAGTCCGTAGGCTTCTGCGCCATTGGGAAGTAAGCCTTGCAGCATGAATTTTCCGTTTACAATCTGCGCAGAATCTGTAATGCTGAATGTCTTATCCTCCACCCTTTTCAAATACACAGTACCTTCAGTTGCACTACTTATCTCACCATTTACCACATACCCGTTCGGAGTACTTTCACATGCAGCCATCACTGCCAGCACTCCCATTCCAAAAAACAAATTTCTTAGTTTCATATTTCAATACTTTTTTAATTTTCAATCTCACTAAGTTCCAACCACCGCATAGATTTCTCATCCAACTCCTCATTCAGTGCTGGCAAGCGTTTCGACTTTTCCGTCAGTTCTTCCGTACTAAGTTGCCCACTGCATAACGCTGTCTCCAGAATCTTTTTTTCCTCTTCCAATGCAGCGATATCCCCTTCTAATTGCTCCATTTCACGACGTTCTTTAAATGATAGACGTCGTTTATTCTCGCGTTGACGCCAAGAAACCAGAGGTTTCTCATCCCGTTGCTTTTCTAGTTCTCTATCGTGCCTCAGTTTCTCTTCTTTCCAATCCCTGTACTGAGTATAGTTACCA
>JAGCFP010000060.1 GCA_017650045.1 Bacteroidaceae bacterium
CTGCAACAATCAGTGGAAACCGTAAGAATGATACAACACGAGAAGTCAGCGCATCCATAATGCCTTAACTCAATTCCAGCATCCTATTGATGGGTTTTACAGCTTTCTTGGCTATCTTCGGATCTACCTCTACAGAAGGCCAACCATACTTTAAGGCATTATAAATCTTCAACAGTGAGTTCATCTTCATATACTGACACTCATTACAGCTACATTCTAAGCCACTCTCGCTGATTTCAGGAGGCACAGGGATAAATAGTCTGTCCGGACAAGTTCGTTGCATCTCGTGCAGAATACCTGCCTCTGTGGCCACAATAAACTGCTTCTTATCACTCTGCTGGGCATAGTTCAGCATCGTAGCAGTAGAACCTTTTACATCTGCTAAAGCCAATACAGGACCCTTACATTCCAAATGAGCCATTACAACTGCATCAGGATATTGTTTCTTTAACTCTATAATCTTTGAAACAGAGAAGCGCTCATGTACATGACAACCACCATTCCAAAGCAGCATCTTTCGACCTGTTACCTCATTGATATAATTACCAAGATTGTAGTCAGGACCAAAAATCAGTTTAGCATCCTTTGGCAACTGGTCAACAACTTTCTTTGCATTACCACTAGTTACAACCACATCCGTTAATGCCTTTACGGCAGCAGTTGTATTCACATAAGAGATGACCTGATAACCAGGATGCTCCTGCTTGAATTTTTTCAAGTCTTCTGCCTTACAAGAATCAGCCAAAGAACAACCTGCATTCAAATCTGGACAAAGCACCGTTTTATCTGGTGATAGCAGCTTACAGGTTTCTGCCATAAAATGTACACCACACATTACCATCATCTTGGCATCTGTCTCGGCAGCCTTACGAGCCAATGCCAGAGAATCACCTACAAAGTCGGCTATCTCTTGTATATCGCCGATGGTATAATAGTGAGCCAGAATAATAGCACCTTTCTCTTCACACATCTTTCTGATTTCAGCTTTCAGGTCTGTACCTTCTGCTACAGGTTCATCAATAAAACCTTGTTTGATCCACTCCTTTTTCAACATTAATATATTATCTTTTATTTTTTCTTTTCTTTTTAAAAATAGAATGAATAAGATGATAGGACGTTGATAAGTTGGAAACTTTTAAGTTATTTACTTGCAAGTTTGTTTATTCACTATGAAAAATACATTATTCACATCCTTTGTGGATTATTTCTCTCTGATAATGAATACCTAAGCTAAGTTATCCACAATTCTCTATTTTGGTGCAAAATTAATAAGTTTATATCTTTTTTCAGCAAAAATTAATGGAAAATGTGCGTATTGAGCAAGAATAAACCCAAAAATATACCCGCTGCCGAAACAGCGGGTTGAAAAATACCATTTTTTACACAAGTTATACACAGAGTTTTCCACACCTTATTTGATGCCGGAAACCACTTGGATATCTTTTGTATCGGTTTCTTTACCTAAAAGGAACTTATCAATGAAAGCCTGCACTTCTGGAAATTGTCTCTCAGGCAGCTGACAATGTCCGTGTCCTTCAACAATCGAATAACCAAAGCGATCACCGATACCAAAGAAATTCCAGACTTCCTTTGCAGCCTTAGCTGAAACCACCATCGAACCATCAGCCAACCACTCATAGTCAGGATTACCCAACAGCAATAAAGCTCTCGGACAAACCATCGTGCAGAGTTCATGCTGGTCATAAGGCAGACGATAGACAGAATCCCCATGGAAATTCTCCTTCTGACTCTCCATAAACCAATGATAGTCTGTCTTATCGAGGTCCTCCAGGTTCTTACCTTTCAAAGTGGACTCGTGTGAAGTACGCCAGGCAGCTGCACCACCACCACCAGGTTCCTGAGCAATGGTCAAAGCAATACGCTCATCGAAAGCACCGCAATAGAGTGCCATCTTACCAGCATAAGAACAACCAGACACACCAATATGTTTGATATCAATCTTCGTCACCTCAGGACCTAACTGTTGCAGACCATCAATCAAACGGCTCAAACCCCAGGCCCATTCACTATAAGCACCATTATCCTTCAGTTCTGGGTAAAGGCGATCAAAATTATGTTCACCTCTTTCATGATGTCTTCCCATTTGTCCGTAGTCATTGACTTGCTTCTCACGATAATTCATAATGGCGATAGGACGATCAGCAAACAATTGTCTTGGCAATGCCAGCATACTGGTACCAATCATCAATGCATAAGGTGGCTTTCCGACTTTCGGATAGCTGATGGTAGAACTGAGTGTCAGCGTCTGACCATTAACAGTAACGTCTACAATCAACGTGTCACCAGACATCTTGGCTTTTACACTTCCATCAGGAACGGTGGGCTTGTTACCAATACCATAGTGCTGAATCATGTTTGAAATCTCACTACGACGCTTGGACCAGTCCTTAAAACTCTTTACCTTACCTTTGCCATTACTCCATTTCAGGGGATCGGGCAACTCACGGATTTCAGGCAGAGCATCAATTGTGGGCATCTTTGGCGCTGCAAATTTGCTGCCTGTGTTCTCTACTTCATAAACAAGTGGTACATTACCTTTCTGCTTCTGGGCATATCCAATGCTAGTGCCACAAAGCATCATAAACGACATAAATAGTAGCTTTTTCATCTTTCTTTATTATTAATAATGTATAGTTGATAGAATTTGGGGTCAAAGATACAAAAAATATCGATTCGAACAAAGCGAAAACGACAAAATGCATTTTTAATTTTGTGGTTTATACAATTTTATATACTTTTGCAACCACAATGAAAAAGTTACGGACGATAGAAATGCAGCGTCTGTCTGTGGATGAGTTCAAGCAGGCAGAGAAATTACCTTTGATCGTGGTACTCGATGATGTACGCTCGATGCACAATGTGGGCAGCGTGTTTCGTACAGGCGATGCTTTCCGTATTGAGGCTGTCTATTTGTGTGGCATCACTTCAACACCTCCGAGTGCTGAGATTCATAAGACGGCCTTAGGAGCAGAGGATAGCGTGGAATGGAAGGCATTTACGACAGCACAAGAGGCACTTATTGCACTAAAAGAAGCAGGTATTGAAGTATACTCAGTAGAACAGGCACACGGTTCTACGATGCTGCAGGACTTTATACCTGAAAAAGGAAAGCGATACGCTGTGGTCTTAGGCAATGAAGTAAAAGGTGTGCATCAGGAAGTCATCGATGCCTCAGACGGATGCCTGGAGATTCCGCAATTTGGAACGAAACATTCGATGAACGTCTCAGTCACAGCAGGTATCATCATCTGGCATTTCGCCCAGACGATATTATAAACAAAAAACCCCCGCAACTGCGGGGATTTTGTTTTACTTACTCCTCAACGGGTGAAAAATCACTCTTTCCTACACCACAGACTGGGCAAACCCAATCCTCAGGGATGTCTTCGAAGGCAGTGCCTGGAGCAATGCCGCCATCAGCATCACCCTCTGCTGGGTCATAAACATAACCACAGATGTCGCAAACATACTTTTTCATAATCGTACTTGTTTTAGTTATTAATGATAGATTCTATTCTTTCAACAATCCGCTCTGGCGGAATGTTCTTCATACAAGCATAGTCGCCACGCTGACAAGGCTTCTGACCATAGATACTGCAAGGTCTGCAATCGAGATCGAGTTGGATGATATTATCCTTCGGTTGTCCGAAGCCCAGGAAACCCGCATAGGGATGCGTGGCACCCCAGATGCTCACCACAGGCACAGCAGTCAGTGAAGCCAGATGCATATTGGCAGAGTCCATCGACACCATCACATCCAAGTGACTCATGATAATCAACTCCTGATACATATTCTCACAATAGTAGGTGGCATTGAGACACTGGCGATATTGAGCACACCACATATTGAGATACTTATCTTCATTATGACCTTTGCCAAAGAAGAAAATACGACACTTGGGATATTTCTCCAACAACTGGTGAATCACCTGTTCCATCAATCGTGGCGGATAGATCTTACCTTCGTGGGCCGCAAAGGGTGCAATGCCAATCCATTGTTCAAAGTTCTTCTTCGGACCAATCTCCTTAGGAAGCAGATTCAGGTTGCCCCCTTCTTCCGGGAAGATGGAATGGAATTGCTGGATGTTGACAGGATAGCCTAACTGCTCGAAAACCTTCAGATAGTTCTCAAACGAGGTTGGCAACTGTTTCTTCACCTTATGTTTATACGACACCAGATGGCGACGGTCTTTGCGATGCTTGTTGATATGCTCCACACGATAGCGCCCCAGATTGAAACGCATGCGCAGATACTCGGAGCGAAGCACATTATGCAGGTCAGCTACTTTGGTAAACTGCTTGGCTACCAAGCGACGATAGAGCGCATTCAAACCCTTGATGCCATGATACTCTACTTTCAGGTCTGCCTCCATGAAATTCACATTGGGTGCCAGATCAGCAAATAGTGTACGGGCATATCCGCGACTCAATACCGTGATGCGGATGTCAGGATATTGATTGGCCAATGACCATACCACAGGTACAGTCATAGCGATGTCGCCCAACGACGAGAAGCGGATGACCAGGATATGCTCTTTTTTCACTTCTTGTAAAGTATTGGATTCGTAGCGGGGTCGTTATACATCTTCATCTGACGGTATACCTTCATATATTTCCGTCCTGCCTCAATATCTTCCAGCAACTGGTCGATAGCCAGCGAGAGGTCTTTCTGCTGTTCCAGAAGCACGTCCAATTTAGCCTGACACTTGGCGATATGCTCTGCTGAGGCATCCTTTCGATCCACCTGCTCCTGCATATGATAGATCTTCAGAGCCAGGATACTCAGACGATCGACAGCCCACGCAGGACTCTCCGTATTCAGCTTGGCATCAGCCTCAGGCTTCACATGACTGTAAGTCTGACGGAAGTAGGAATCGATTTCCTCCACCAGGTCTGTACGGTCCTGATTGCTTCTGTCGATTCTCCGTTTCAGGGCCAGCGCCTCAACGGGATCGATATGTGGGTCGCGGATGATATCCTCATAATGCCACTGAACGGTGTCGATCCAACATTTCAGATACAGGTTGAACTCGATGCTGTCCCGCTCATAAGGATTATGAATGGGGGTGTCTACATTATCTGTCAGATGATAGTCTTGAATCACCTGATTGAAGATTTCATTAGCGTGCTCTGTAAATGACATTATCAAAAAATGATTTGTTTGATTTGCAAAGCTACAGAAAGTTTTTGAATTGACCAACGAATTAGTGATATTTTCATCCATTTTTTGCATTTTTAGTGTTGGTAACGCACACAAAAGGGCAAAAAAATGCACAAATATACCCCTTTTGTGCAAAAGAGAGTGAGTTTTCCTTAAAAAAATTTGCGTAACTCAAAGAAAATGTGTTACTTTGCACCCCGAAAGCGAAAAAATCGCAAAATTTTCAAGATAGCAAATACATTATTAACATTTTAAAGAAAGAAAATTATGTCAGAAATTGAAAGCAAAGTAAAGGCTATTATCGTAGACAAACTGGGTGTTGATGAGGCTGA
>JAGCFP010000061.1 GCA_017650045.1 Bacteroidaceae bacterium
ACTGCCAGAGCTTCCTAAAGCGCCATTTTGGCAAACTTTTTGCTGCTTAGCTAGTGACCAAAATTATAGAAACTATGAAAAAAAGTAACAGACTATTTAAAAACAGATATAAAAAGATGAATCCAAACGTAGAAGAAAATAAGGAGAAGGAGTTGAAAGAGGAAGTGAGTGAGGAATTATCCCAAGCTGAAACTGCAGAACAACCTGTGGAAGAGGCAGTGGAGGCTCCTGAAGAAGAGACAGAGGAAGTGGTGGCCAACGAGCTGGAAACGAAGTTGAAAGAGGCGGAGGAGAAAGCTACAGAGTTGAACGACCGCTACCTGCGTCTTTCTGCAGAGTTCGACAACTATCGCAAGCGTACACTCAAGGAAAAGACCGAACTCATCCTGAATGGCAGCGAGAAGGCCTTTACCAGCATTCTGCCAGTTTTGGACGACATGGAGCGTGCCATGCAGAACATGGAGAAGGCTACGGATGTGGCAGCTGTGCGTGAAGGTGTGGAACTGATTTATACCAAGTTCTTACAAACCTTGGAGCAGAATGGCGTGAAGCCCATCCCTACAGAAGATCAGAGCCTCGATACGGATTACCACGAAGCCATCGCCTTGATTGATGCCCCTTCTGAGGAGCAGAAAGGCAAGATCCTGGACTGTGTGCAGAAGGGTTATACGCTGAACGACAAAGTGATTCGCCATGCTAAAGTGGTGATAGGAAAATAATGACAGATTATGGAAGAAAGAGACTATTACGAAATATTAGGTGTTGACAAAAAGGCCACTCCGGATGAGATAAAGAAAGCCTACCGTAAGAAGGCCATCCAGTATCACCCTGACCGTAATCAGGGCGACAAGGAGGCTGAGGAGAAATTCAAGGAGGCTGCCGAGGCGTATGGGGTGCTGAGCGATCCTGAAAAACGTCAGCGTTACGATCAATTCGGTCGTGCTGGTGTGAGCGGAGCTGCTGGCAACGGCGGACCATTCGGCGGATTCGGAGGCGGTATGTCTATGGATGACATATTCTCGATGTTCGGTGACATCTTTGGTGGTCACACGGGCTTCGGTGGTGGCTTTGGAGGCTTCAGTAGCAGCTATGGTGGTGGCACCAACGTGCGTAAGCACCGTGGTGCCGACCTGCGTGTGCGTGCCCGTCTTACCTTACAGGAAATCGCCACGGGTGTGGAGAAGAAATTCAAGCTGAAGAAATATGTGCCTTGTCCCCATTGCCATGGCTCTGGTGCTGAAGGCAATGCCGGTACTGATACCTGTCCGAACTGTAAGGGTACGGGTACGGTGATTAAGAGTCAGCAGACCATCCTTGGTACCATGCAGACACGCTCTACATGTCCAAATTGTGGCGGTGAAGGACGCATCATCAAGAACAAGTGTAAGGAATGTGCCGGTGAAGGTATCGTCTATGGTGAGGAAGTGGTAACGGTGAAGATTCCTGCCGGTGTCGCCGAAGGCATGCAACTAGTGATGAATGGCAAGGGTAATGCCGGTAAGCACAATGGCATTGCAGGCGACTTACTCATCGTGATTGAGGAAGAGAAAGACAACCAGTTGCTTCGTGATGGCAACGACTTGGTTTACAACCTGTTGCTTGACTTCCCCACAGCCGCTCTGGGTGGTAAGGTAGAGATACCAACCATCGACGGAAAGGCCAAGGTCAACATTGATCCTGGTACCCAACCAGGTAAGGTGCTGCGCCTACGTGGTAAAGGTTTACCCGACGTGAATGGGTATGGCAAGGGCGATGAAATAGTGAATGTAAGCATCTATGTTCCTGAGACACTGAGTCGGGAAGAGAAGAAGGCGCTTGAGCAGATGCAGAACTCTGACAACTTCAAGCCCAACTCTTCCGTAAAGGAAAAGATATTTAAAAAGTTCAAAAGTTTGTTTGATTGAAAAAAATAGCTTACCTTTGCACGGCTTTCTGAGAAGGAAACGGCCTCGCCACTTTAGCTCAGTCGGTAGAGCAACGCATTCGTAACGCGTAGGTCGCCAGTTCAAGTCTGGCAAGTGGCTCAACGAATAACCGCCTCAACAAACAGGCGGTTTTTTTGTCCATACATAGAGCTATTTATATGACGAAGAAAAAGGTACATATCATCATTGGCATTATCCTGTTTGTGCTGGCTTTGGCGGCGGCTGCCGCTGGTACTTTCTATTGGCTGGTGTTCACACCACAGTTTCATCCGGCAGAGAAGAGCTTTGTCTACATCGATCGTGACGATACGGCTGACTCAGTCTTCCATAAGGTGGAAATGGCCGGCAACCCTTCTCATACATGGGGCTACCAGTGGATGGCTGATTATAAGGACTATGCATCCAACGTCCACACGGGACGCTATGCCATTCTTCCTGATGATGATGCCTACCACCTGCTAAGCCGTCTGCTTCGTGGCTATCAGGAACCCTTGAACGTGACAGTGCCGAGTGTAAGGACTTTCGACCGTCTGGCTGGTAGTTTAGGACGACAACTGATGATTGACTCTGTGGAAGTGGCACAGATTCTAGCCGACTCTACATTGATTCATCGCATGGGCTATGATAAGACTTCCCTCCCCTGCCTCATCGTTCCTGATACGTATGAGATGTATTGGAACATCACTCCAGAAACCTTGATGGAGCGTCTGCAGAAAGAGCATGATGCCTACTGGGACTCACAGCGAAAAAGTCGTGCACAAGCCATCGGACTGACACCTGCGGAAGTGGTGACACTTGCCTCCATCGTTGAGGAAGAGACGGCCAATGATGGTGAGAAGCCCATGGTGGCAGGACTTTATATGAATCGTCTGCATAAGAAGATGCTGCTGCAAGCGGATCCAACCGTGAAGTTCGCTCTGCAGGATGCTGGTCGACGTCGCATACTGAACTCCGACTTGAAGGTAGATTCACCTTACAACACTTACCTCTATGCCGGATTGCCTCCCGGTCCTATCCGTGTACCTAGTAAGGTGGGTATTGAAGCCGTGCTGAACTATGCACACCATGACTACATCTTCATGTGTGCGAAGGAAGACTTCAGTGGGACGCACAACTTTGCCGTTACATTGGCTCAGCACATGCAAAATGCCCGTCGCTATCAAGCGGCTCTGAATGCCCGTGGTGTCAGAAGATAATGTTCGATGTTCAATGGAAAACAGTTGGTTTATATTCTACGAAGATAAAATCTTGCTTCATAAGGAAGAAGATGGAAGGATGAGCATTCCTCATGGAGAGGAGGCTCCATTGATGCTTGGCATCCGTCAGAATCCACATCATGTGTTTATGGACGATGGGCGTGAGGTCTTGGCACTGAATCTCTCTGAGCCTGTAGAAACCACAGACGAATGGGAGATGCGTCCGCTGCGTTCCACCTACTACCTGCTGCCGTTTGGCGACTATCTGGCTGCTGGTAAGGCGTATGAGATCATCTGGTGGGATAAGCATAGTCAGTATTGTCCTGTGTGTGGAAGCACCATGGTGCAGCATACTCCCATCATGAAGAAGTGTCCTAAGTGTGGCTACGAAATGTTCCCACAGGTAAGCACGGCCATCATTGTACTCATCATGAAAGGCGACAAGGTGCTATTGGTACACAACCGTTATTGGAAGACTGAGTTTCATGGATTGGTGGCAGGTTTCCTGGAAGCAGGTGAAACCTTGGAGGAGTGTGTGCGCCGTGAGGTAAAAGAGGAAGTAGGTCTGCGTATCAAGAACATCCGCTATTTCAAAAGTCAGCCATGGCCCTACCCCAGTGGTCTGATGGTAGGCTTCACGGCGGAATATGAGAGTGGTGAGATAAAGCTACAAGAAGAAGAACTGAACCATGCCGACTGGTTCTCTGTGGACAACCTTCCACTGCTTCCGCAAAAACTGAGCATCGCCCGCCAACTGATAGACTGGTGGATCAGAAAACAAAAAAGCCTCTCCTAATCGAAGAGGCTTTTCTTTGCATAAACAGGAAACCTATTACTTCCACTGCATCAATCGGCTGATATACTTACCCACGATATCAAATTCCAGATTGACTTTAGTGCCAACCTTGATGTCATGGAAGTTGGTATTTTCCCAGGTATAAGGAATAATAGCCACCTGGAAGGTATCTTCCGTAGGGTTGCACACCGTGAGACTCACACCATTCACGGCCACAGAGCCCTTATCCACAGTCATATATCCCAACTTGGCCATCTCCTTGTCGAATGGGTATTTGAACGTAAAGTAGTAGCTCCCCTCTGCATCTTCCACGGCGATGCAAGTGGCTGTTTCATCGACATGGCCTTGAACGATATGACCATCCAGCCGGGCATTCAGCAACATGCTACGCTCTACATTTACCTCATCTCCCACTTCCAGCAATCCAAGGTTGGAGCGGTCCAGCGTCTCCTTCATGGCAGTGACCACATAGGTATCACCCTCGATGCTTACCACTGTAAGGCAAACACCATTGTGTGACACACTCTGGTCTATCTTCAGTTCACTCACAAAAGGACAAGTAAACGTGAAGTCGATATTCTCACGGTCACGCTTGATGGCTACGACCTTCGCTGTAGATTCTACTATTCCTGAAAACATTGACAATTAAAAATTAAAAATTGAAAATTGAGGATTAAATTCCAAGTGACTTACGTACTTCCTCTATTTTCTTGGCAGCAGCAGCATCGGCAGCCAGATAATCAGCTACAGATTCCATCTTGCCCTTCACCTCGATATAGAACTTAATCTTAGGCTCTGTACCAGAAGGACGCACGCTGATCTTAGTGCCATCGGCAGTGAAGTACTGCAATACATTGCTAGACTCTGGCATATCCAAATCGAATACATTGCCATCGCCATCAGTCATCTTCAAGGTCTTGTAATCCTTGGTGCATACCACCTTAGAACCAGCAATCTCCTTCGGAGGATCCTGACGGAAGTTGGCCATCATCTGCTGAATCTCATCGGCACCACTCTTACCAGGTTTCACCACATTCACGGTGAACTCCTTAGAGAAGCCATACTCCAGATAGATACCCATCAGCACCTCATAGAGTGTCTTGCCCTGATCCTTAGCCCAAGCACAGATCTCTGCCAAGAGTGAGCAAGCAGAAACAGCATCCTTATCGCGTACGAAATCCTGCGCCAAGAAGCCATAGCTCTCCTCGCCACCGCCGATATACTGCTTCACACCTTCCGACAAGCGAATCTCACGGGCAATCCACTTGAAGCCTGTGTAGCAATCACGCATCTCGATGTTGTTCTTCTCGGCTATCTGACGGATAACCTCCGTGGTCACGATGGTCTTCACGATGAACTCATTGCCCTTCATCTTACCAAGCTTCTTGCGGTTGGTGATGATATAATAAAGGAACAACAGACAGGTCTGGTTACCATTGATCAGCACCCACTCGCCCTTGTCGTTCTTGCAAGCCATACCCACACGGTCGGCATCAGGATCGCTCGCCATCACAATGTCGGCATCGAGTCTCTTACCCAGGTTGATGGCCAGAGTCAATGCCTCTGCATTCTCAGGATTTGGACTTACCACGGTGGGGAAGTCGCCGCTCTTCACCATCTGCTCGGGTACGCAATGCACATTCTCAAAGCCCCAAAGCTTCAAAGACTGTGGAATGCCCATCATACCTGTGCCGTGCAACGGTGTATAGACGATGCAAAGATCTTTCTGACGCTTGATCACTTCAGGATCGATGCAAATGCCATGCACTTTCTCCAGATAGATATCATCGAGTTCCTTACCTACAATCTGTATCAGTTTAGGATTGCCCTTGAACTTGATGTCCTCTGTCTTCACTTTGGCCACCTCATCGATGATACCCTTGTCGTGTGGAGCCAATACCTGAGCGCCATCGTCCCAATAAGCCTTGTAGCCATTATACTCACGAGGGTTATGGCTGGCGGTGATATTGATACCTGCCTGACAGCCCAGATGACGGATAGCGAAACTCATCTCTGGAGTAGGACGCATACCGTCGAAGAGATATACCTTGATGCCATTGGCAGAGAAAATGTCGGCACTCTTTTCAGCAAAGAGGCGACTGTTATTGCGGCAGTCGTGTCCCACCACCACAGAAATCTGCTCCAAGTCCTTGAAGTTCTTGTTCAGATAGTTGGCAAAGCCCTGTGTGGCAGCACCTACAGTGTAAATATTCATTCGATTGGTACCGGCACCCATAATGCCACGGAGACCACCCGTTCCGAATTCCAGCACCCTATAGAAGCTGTCGATAAGTTCAGTCTTATCTTCACTATTAAGCATTCGCTTTACTTCTTTCCGAGTCACAGAATCGTAAGCTGGAGTCAGCCACTCCTTGGCTTTCTCAGTGACCTGTTTAATCAATTCCTCATTTTCCATATAATATTAGTTTTACGGTTAATTACTTTCTCTTTTTCATACATTTCTCACAGGATTAAAAAGATTAATGGGATTTAAAATAAAAATAATAGGGTTATAATCTTCTTAATCCTTTTAATCCTGTGAAAATATAGTTTCAGCAAAGATAAAGATTGGAATCGAAACTTCCAAATTATTCAGCAGGTTGTTTGTAGCGGTCGCCCGTAATCTTGGTCATTTCCTTGGCAAAGTCGGCAGGGATACCCGGACGATTCACATAGCCCTCGGTACTGATGGAGCGACTCACGAAGCGACTGTTGTCCATGCGCTGCACCACCATGTCGTTGTACTTCACCACCAGGTATTCACCCAACTGCTTCCATGTATCCATGTACATCTGTGCAGCTGTATTCGAATAGTTGGTAAGGAACGCACAAGCCTGAGCCTCATCGGTCTTCATCAGCGAGGCAGCCACTTCCTCGATACCTGCCTGAGCATTGTTGTACCCACTCTCAATGTCGTGCTGCACAGCTTTCACATCGTCAATCATCAAGCTGTAGCGTGGATACACCATGTTGGCAATCCAGTTATTCACCCAGAACGAAGAATCCCAAGAGAAAGAACGACTATTGGCTCCACCAGTTCCGCTACGGAAGCAGTCGGGCACCACGTCGAGGCAGCAATACAATGGCACAAAGATGGTCATGGTAGCATCGTCGGTACCCCACCAGTTCACACCACCGATGGCATTGGGAAGCCAAGAGCGCATCTGAGCGACGAACACCCAAGCCGACTGTGGAGTGCCTGTGAGACGCTCGTTGAAGTAAGTCTGTCCGTCCACCTCATAAGTCAGTGGCACAGGACGGTAAGGAGTATGGTAAGGTCCAGCACTGAGGTCTTTCGATGGATCGAGCGGAGTGCCCTCATAATGGTCGCGCATGGCATCTTTTACATCCTGAACAGAGAGCTTACGGTTGGGCTTCACATAGAGTGGCATGGGCTCATCGGTCTCACCCAGCACATACTTCAGATACTGGTCGCCCATGTCGGTATAACGGTTGTAGAAGCTCCACACGCGAGCCTCACAGAAGCGGCGACCGCTAAAGTCTATCGGATTATATGCCTTTGAGAAACTGAAATCCTCATCCTTACCACTGAAATAGCCTTTCTCACGAGCCAAAGAAATCACATCTGGTGCATAGAGGCAATTCTGAGGATCGTTAAGTGCAAACTTATGAATGCGGCTCTGGTTGGCATGCGCGGAGATGCAGTCGTCTGGGATGCGTACAGCCACCCACACGGCTCCCTTCTTGTCGGGACCTTTGCCAATCATTTCCATAATCCAAGCCTCGTTAGGGTCACAGATAAAGAAGCTCTCACCCGTACTGTTATAGCCATACTCTGCCACCAGGTCTGTCATGGTCTTGATGGCTTCACGGGCAGTCTTCGTGCGTGCCAAGGTGAGATACATCAAACTGGCATAGTCGAAGAGTCCTTCACGGTTCACTAACTCCAATCGTCCGTCGAACGTGCTTTCGGTGATGGTGAGCTGATACTCGTTCATGTTGCCCACCACATTATAGGTCTCGGCCACCTGTGGTATGCTGCGGTTGCCACGACTACCAGAGCCGAAGCCCATCAACATGGCTTGGTCGCCAGCCTGATGTTTGCCGCGTGGCTGGTGGAAGAGTGTTCCGAAACCACCGAAGCCATCGCATGAATAAGAGACGAATACTGAGCCATCTACAGAGGCTTTCTTTCCCACTAGCAAGTCGGTACAAGCCAGTGATGGTGCTGCATTTGCCATAAGCATCGTAGCAGCTATGATCATTACTTTTGCTTTCATTGTATTTCAGTTTTAGAATAAGGGATATTGACGTAACAAAAAACTTAAACTGTCAGCTATCAGATTTATTCGGCAGGATATTTATAGCGGTTGCCGGTCTGCTTCACGTACTCCTCGGCCCACTGCTGTGGATAGCCAGGACGACCAACGATCTTACTCTCGTCTACATCCTTGCCTACCAAGCCACGCTTACCCATACGCTTCACTGCGGTATCGTTGTACTTCACTACCAAGTACTGGGCCAACTTCTGCCATGTGCTGATGTAGCTCTGTGCAGACATGTTGGAGTAGTTGGTAAGGAAGGCCTTAGCTTGTGCAAGGTCAGTTTCAGCCAACCGGCTGGCTGTATCCTCAATACCTGCTTGAGCGGCACGGAACGAGTTCTCCAGTTCGGTCTGCGTAGCTCTCACATCATCTATCATCAAGTCGTAGCGCGGATACACCATGTTGGCAATCCAGTTGTTCACCCAGAAAGAAGAGTTGAAAGAGAACGACTCAGCTCCTGCCCCATCTGTATGCTCATCGAAGCAAGGAGGCACCAAGTCTGTACAGCAATAGATAGGAACGAAGACGGTCATATTGGCATCGTCTGTACCAAACCAGAACACACCACCGATGGCATCTGGGAGATTATCACGCATCTGTGCCACGAAGACCCAAGCCGACTGCTGAGTAGAGATAGGACGCTCGTTGAAGTAGCGCTCACCGTTTACAGAGAAAGACAGCGGTGTGAGGCGATAAGGTGTATGATAGGCACCTGCGCCAAAGTCCTGACTGATATCCAATGGAGTGCCCTCATAGTGGTCACGCATGGCATTCTGGATATCTTGTACTGAGAGCTTACGATTTGGCTTCACGTAGAGTGGCATAGGAGTCTTAGTCTCACCTTGAATGTATGGCAGGAACTCATTGCCGCGATCTGTAAACATGTTATAGTAGCTCCACACGCGAGCCTCACAGAAACGCAGTCCGCTGAAGTCGAGTGGATTGTAGGCATCAGCAAAACTGAAATCTTTGTTCAGTCCAGTAAAGTAACCTTTCTCACGAGCGAAAGAGATGACATCAGGAGAGTACATCACATTCTCCTTATCATTCAGGTCGAACTGATGGATACGACTCTGGTTGGCGTGTGCAGCGATACAATCATCAGGGATACGGACAGCCACCCAAACGGCACCCGTCACGCCAGGCCCCTTGCCTATCATCTCCATGATCCACACTTCATTAGGATCGGCGATGGAGAAACTCTCACCACTGCTGTAGTAACCATATTCCTTTACCAAGTCGGTCATTACCTTGATGGCTTCACGTGCCGTACGAGAACGCTGCAGGCCTAAGTAAATCAGGCTACCATAGTCGATAAGGCCCGTATGGTCTACAAGTTCTTCACGTCCGCCAAAGGTAGTTTCACCAATGGTCACCTGAAACTCATTCATGTTACCTATCACATTGTAGGTCTGGCGTGCCTGTGGTATTTCTCCCAGATACTTGCCAGTGTCCCACTCGTAGATCTTCACCATCTCGTCTTTCTCGTGCATACCAGCCTTGGAATGGTAAAGGAAACCATACATGCCATAGGAGTCGGCAGAATAAGAAACAATCGTTGATCCGTCGACAGATGCTTTCTTGCCAACGATCATGTTAGTACAGGCGGGTGCATTGCCCACTGCCATCAGCGCCATCAGCGCTGCCAATAGAATCTTCTTAGTTTTCATATTATATTATAACTTATTATTACTCAAAGAATTAATCAGACTACTTAACGTTATAGATACACTTATGGACCAAACTTTCCTGACCGAAGTCTATTACTAATCCCACTTTATATCCTGTAGCTTTTAAATAGTTCATCACCTGAAAAGAATGAATGGGAAGAAGTGTGTCTATTGCTTTCAATTCAACGATGATTTTTCCCCAACATACAAAATCTGCCACAAAGCAATGCTGCAAGGTTTGATGCTTATAAATAATAGGGATCTTCTTTTCTTTTTCATAAGGGATATTCTCGTCGAAGAATTCCATGGCCAAAGCATCTCCATAGACACCCTCAAAAAAACCACTGCCGAGTGTCTTATGCACTTCAAGGGCTGCTTCAATTATCGGAGCAACCATCTCATTATAGCTTTCAATTTTTTTCTGTCTTCCAGACTTTTTCACTTCATCTTCCATCGTATATAGATTTTACAGTTAATAATCAATATGGGGTATTACCACGTAAACTTATATTCTTCCGTAGTCTGATTTCCACAGCCATCGGTGACGGTGACCCGGAGCACGTGAGGCTGTCCTTTCTTTACATGTTCTGGATCCAGCACCAGCACCAGATTGTTGTTCGCTGAATTCGGTCGGCCAAGGAGGGCCCATTCGCCATCTATTGTAGCTTCATAACGACTGATACCTGTTTCCTTGTCCTCTGGTTTCAGAGTCACCTTCCCTGTCCTTACCCACGTCTGCTGATTCACTGGCTTGATGGTTGGAGCCACGGTGTCAATAGCCACGGTGAAAGTGCCGAGTTGCAGGATGCGGGCTTTCATGAACCCGTCTGCATAGCTGCCCCCCACACTGCTCTTCTGACCATTACGGCCCACCCGAGCGATGTAGTATTTAGACTTGTCGGCTAGTTTGTCATTGCGGATACCTATCTGGAGCTCAGCTCCCGTATGAAGTTTCACCACGTCATCGGTGATGCGGTAAACCGAAGCCACTACCGTCGAGTCAGTTCCCCGCTGTTGGTAGTTTAGCAGCACATCGGTATAGAGTGCTCCCCGTGGAATCATCAGCTGCAAGCCCGGTTTCTGCAGCACATTCACCCGATTATATCGGAGCATGTCATCCTCGGCATATTCCAGGGGCTTGATCTCCTGCGCTTTGCCTTGCAGCGTGAGGTTTACCTTGGTCGTATTGCCAAAGGCATCGGTCAAGGTATATTGTAACTTGTAGGGGCGCTCTTCGTTGATTTCCAAGAGTCCATTGTGTTCGTTGAATGCCTCCAGCATGCGGAGCTTGTTGCCTGGCTCTATGAACGACTTCATATACTGCCCCTCACACCAGGAGTTGATGTAGCGATTCTCCTCGTAGGCGAAGTGATCTACAGTGCTGCGGAACACAGTGTCGCCATCACAGGTAAGGGTGACGAACTTCACTCCGTATTTATTTTGTACGGCATCCATATAATCGTAGGCCTTGATACCTACACCCACCAAGCCCCAAACCTGTATCGCCTTTTGCGGATTCAGTGGAAAAGTCTTCTGCTGCTGACTGCCGTCCACCACTCCCAGTCCTGCCTGAGGGAACAACATGAATCCCTCGGGTTTCGGAGCCGTGTGGTCCTTCACTTTATCCAAAAAGAAAGGCAACGGATCCACGTATTCATCTTCTGCATTGAAGAGATCGAGGTGTAGGTGCGGACCGAGGGAGTAACCCGTATTGCCACTGCGGGCTATCTGCTGCCCTGCCTTTACAGGATATTCGTCGGGTTCAGGACGGATCTCCATCTCCCACGACTGGTGCTCGTATTGCCACGCCTTCACACGGCTAGCTATGGGTTCCATGAATGCACTGAGATGCCGGTAGGCAGCCGACCATCCGTCGGGAAAAGTCACCGTGAGCACCAATCCCGAGCTACTGTTTACCTGTATGCGAGAGATGTAACCATCGGCTATAGCACGTACGGCCTTGCCTTCTGCCCCACCCGTCTTGAAATCCAGTCCGCCATGATAATGGTCGGCTCTAATCTCACCATAGTTTCCAGAGAAAGTTATCTCATGATCCATCGGGGGACGGAACTGCGGTTGGGCACTAAGTTTGCCACACAGCCATAAGCATACTCCTAATAGCACAATCAGTCTTTTCATCTTTGCTTTTTATCACATTAATGTCACAAAGGTAAGACAAATCTATGAATTACCAAAAGAAGGAATATAGCAATTGAATTAAAAAATGACATAGAAATAGCAGTCTATTGAATTAATGTATTTATCTTTGTCTGAGAAACTTAAATTAATACTGATAATGAAGACACGTGATTTATTGTTTCCACTGTTGGCAGTGCTACTGCTGACTTCCTTTCCCGCTCATGCAACGAAGCTGATGGACCTGAGGGTGGTCGACAAGAACTACCTGATGGTACATTTCCGTGACGGCGAGGTGCACTACCGCGATGACGCTACTGGTCCCAGTGCCTATTTAGGCCACACCTTCGTAGAGGGCGATGACACTCTGTATGTATTCGGGCAGCGCCTGCTGACCGACCTCGCTCAGCAAACCACCAAGTGGCGTATACGCTCTGCCGATGACAAGTCGTTTGGCACCGTGCAACCCCTGCATGTGTGGCGCAAGTCAAAGCCGATGAATTTCGACCATACCCTGAAGGCCGAGCTCGACCATTGGCTGTTCCTGGAGCTGCCTAAATCTATGCGTCAGGGCTATACCTATCAGCTGGATATCCCCTCCGACATCGGTTCAGATAAAACCGAAGCCAGCATCTGCTTCGATGTCTGGAACACCCCTTCGGAAGCCCTGCACGTGAACATCATCGGCTATTCTCCTGCCGAAGCGGTACATACGGCCGACCTTTACCTCTGGCTGGGTGACGGTGGACAGCGTGATTACAAATCATGGGAAGGTAAGAAAGTGTATCTTTACAACGTAGCTACGAAGAAGAAAACCTCCGCTGGCACCGTACGTTTCTGGAAACCCGCTTCTGCAGCAGATCAGGAAGCTGGCAGCAGGAACCTTACCGGCTCTGATGTGTGGAACATTGACTTCAGATGCACGGCACCTGGCCGTTATCGTCTGGTGGTAGAGGACGTAGGGTGCAGCATGGATTTCGACATAGACACTGATATCTATTATCAGCCCTACCGCTATAGTCTGAGGGGCTATTATTATATGCGTATCGGTGAGCCTATCGACCCAGAGCATGTATTCCCCGTACCACGCCAGCCACAGTTCATTCCAGAGACAGACCCCAAGGGATTTACCGTCTATAAGACCGATCTCACTCCCTGGAGCCCCGAATGGCGAGCCCTGCGTGGCGACGTGTGGGATGAGCCACACTTCAAGCCCGTTCAAGAATCGGCTTTCTGGCAGCACCGACTGCCTGGAAACCCTGTGAATACGGAAGTTAGGGGCGGACATTCCGATGCCTTCGACTGGGATCGCCACTTGGCTCATGTAAGCAATATCTACGACCTGCTTCTGCCTTATCTTCTCTCTAACGGACGACTGGATGAGGATAACCTGGGTATCCGTGAGAGTGGCAACGGCATACCTGACCTGATAGACGAGGCTCGGAACGAGGTGGATTTCTTCCTTAGCATTCGCGACGGAGAGGGGTATTCTCAGGGTGTGACAAATCCAAGCAACGACTGGACAGTGATGTACCAAGCCGGATGTACCAACATGGCTGCATGGGCCAATGCTGCCAACTGCGCTGTCTTAGCAGATGCCTTCCGGGTGCAGCACAACGATTCTTTGCGACAATACTACACAGAAGAAGCCATCCGTGCTTTCCGCTATGCCAGCAGGCAACCATTGGATGAGCAGCAACTGGACGATACACAAGACATCGGTAGCATGAGCATGCGTGGACGCGATTTCCGTCAGTTGGCAGCTGCCTTCCTCTATAACCTCACAGGAGAGGCTGAATGGGAGCGTATCTTCGCTGAGGAGAGCATGATCAAGGGACCACAGTCCCCACTCTTCCGCCTTGCACGCCGTGGCGGTGATCCCAACGAGTTTGCTTACCATCAGATTTATGCCTCTGCCGCTTACCTCATCTGTCCGCAACCACGCCACTATGCCGATCTCTACCAGAACCTCAAGGCCAGCGTACACGCTCAGGCACAGACGGAGAACGTAGGACACATGGCACAGCGCCCCTCCCGTCGCACTGCCAATGATCCTCGGCACCGCGCCTCTGAGAACCTGCAACTGGTGATGCTCTCGCACTATCTGGCCACCCCTGCCTTAAAGAAAGAGTTGGAACGTGCCATGTATGCCGAAGCCAGTTGGGGACTTGGTCGTAACCCTGGCAATATCGTAGAGATGACAGGACTAGGAGAACGTCACCTCACCGATGTCTATTCCACCGGTCGTAACGATGGAGACCCCGGCACACACCCCGGACAGACGCCTTTCAACGGTACGGAGACTTGGTCGCAAGGAAATGGCGGTGATGCACAACTCATCTTGCGCTATTGCTACCCCAATTGGGATGATGGTGGCTGGCCGCAGCAGGAGTCGTACTTCAACCAGCGCTATTTCTGGGTCAATGCAGAGTTCACTCCGCGTGAGACCATGCGTGGCAAGATGGCACTGCTGGCCTACCTCTACGCCATTAGATAAGGACAAAAACATAAAAAAACTTGCATATCGCTTGCATATTTATTCAGTGTTACTTAACTTTGCTACAACCTTAATATAGTATAACCTTTAAATCCAAATGCTATGATTATCGGAGTACCAAAAGAGATTAAGAACAATGAGAACCGCGTGGGCATGACCCCTATTGGTGTGGCAGAGCTGGTACATCACGGACATACTGTGGTAGTGCAGCACACAGCCGGAGAGAACAGCGGTTTCAGCGATGAAGAGTACGTGAATGCAGGTGCCCGCATCTTGCCTACCATTGAGGAGGTGTATGCCACCGCAGAGATGATCGTGAAAGTGAAGGAACCCATCGCTCCTGAATATCCATTGATAAGGAAAGGCCAGGTGGTGTTCACCTACTTCCACTTTGCTGCTGATGAGGAGCTGACGCATGCCATGCTCCAAAGTGGTGCCGTGTGCATTGCCTACGAAACCGTGGAACGTGCCGACCATAGCCTGCCACTGCTGGTGCCTATGAGCGAGGTAGCTGGTAAGATGGCGGTACAGGAGGGGGCCACTTACCTGAAGAAGATTCATGGCGGTAAGGGCGTGCTGCTGGGAGGCGTACCTGGAGTGAAGCCCGGCAAGGTGCTCATCTTGGGTGGCGGACGTGTGGGGCGTAATGCCGCTTATGTAGCTGCCGGTATGGGTGCCGATGTGGTGATGGCCGATGTGAGTCTGGACTGCCTGCGCCATCTGGATACCGTCATGCCAGCCAACGTACGTACCATCTATGCTTCTCGTCCGCAGATTATGGCCGAGTTGCCCGATGCAGATCTGGTAATCGGTGCTGCCCTGATTCCGGGCGACAAGACCCCTCACCTCATCACACGTGATATGCTGAAGCTCATGCAGCCTGGCACCGTACTGGTAGATGTGGCCATCGATCAAGGCGGCTGTTTCGAGACCAGTCGGCCTACCACGCACAGCGACCCTATTTATATCCTCGATGGCATCGTGCACTATGCTGTGGCCAACATCCCTGGTGCCGTGAGCCGCACCTCCACCTTCGCCCTGACCAATGCCACCCAGCCTTATACCGTGGCCCTTGCCGATAAAGGTTGGAAGCGTGCTTGCAAGGACGATCCTGCCCTTTTGAAGGGACTGAACATCGTAGGAGGTGAAGTCACCTATCGGGCCGTGGCCGATTGCTTCAAACTGGGTTACACACCTGCAGAAGAAGTCGTTTCATAAGATATCCAGTTGCATAAAGAAAAAGCCGCCGCTATAATGCGACGGCTTTTCTGTTTACTGTCAGCTGTTATTAGCACATTCACTAAAGCATCATTTCTTAAACAGCCTCTTGGCAAAGTCGCGGAAGGCACGGCGCCAGGTAAGCCACTCATGGGCAGTACCCTCGGAAACGAAGGTCACACAGTTGATGCCCTGCTTCTGAACGGCTGCGGTGCTGGCAGGGAAGCCGAAGTTACCCTCCTCGGAACCCCAACTGATATGCAGGAGACGCATCTGCTTGTTGAATGTAGCTGGATCGGCAAAGGCACCACCAAAGACGGTCTTCACGTTCTCATCGTTCACACGGAACAGGCCGCTGAGCAGTCCCATCCAGGCGAACTTATCCATATTGTGATTGTCGAGTACGGTAGTAGTGGTCTGTCCTCCACCACGAGAGAGACCAGCCATGGCACGGTTTTCGCGGTTTGGAATAGTGCGGAAGGTCTTGTCGATAAACGGTACCAGGTCATCAACGTAGATGTCGGAAACGGTCTTTCCGGGAACATCGCGAATATCAGGAGTGTAGCGCATGTCACCGCTCATCACCACCACGATCATCTCTTGTGCCTCACCTGCA
Organism: Bacteroidaceae bacterium; assembly: GCA_017650045.1. Classification (GTDB taxonomy): domain Bacteria; phylum Bacteroidota; class Bacteroidia; order Bacteroidales; family Bacteroidaceae; genus Bacteroides. The sequence goes on from JAGCFP010000061.1 coordinate 16,341, forward strand.
GCGATCATATTGTCGAGGATGAAGTCCACATGGCCTTGATCTACCCATCCCAACTCATTCTCACCACTTCCATGCAACAGGTAGAGCACCGGATAGCTCTTCTTGCCCGTCTCATAACTGGCTGGCACATAGACATTGATGTGGCGGTAGGTGCCGTTAGTCTTGGAGTAATAGTTGAGCGACCTCACCTGTCCGTGTGGCACGTCTTTGTTGAAGCGGTAGTAATCGCCCTCAGGTCCTTCTGGCACCTCTATGCCACCTGCAGTGAGTCCGTAGCCGTAGTAGGCATGGGTGTTAGGATCGGTCAAACGGGCCCCGTCCACCGTCACGAAGTAATAGTGGAAGCCCACTGGCAGTGGGTCGGTCTCGATGGTCCACACGCCATCGATGTCCTTCGTTCCCTTGAAGTCGTTAGGTACGCTCACGGTGACAGAGTGTGCCAATGGCAGGTAGAACTTGAAATAAGCGCGACGGGTCTGCGGATCTACACGCGGATACTCTTGGCGCAACATGTTGGTCTCAGAGGGCTTGGTACCTCTCTCATACTCGGTCATCGCCTTAGGCAACTGATTGCCTGGCTGCTGAGCGAAAAGCCCTGCCACTCCAAACAGCATCAGGGCGGTAAGTAAGGTCTTCTTCATAGCATTAGAATTTAATAATCGTCTCAAAGATAAGTCTTTCTTTTCAGAATCCAAAACTTTGCCACTTTATTTTAATTAAGGAAGCCTCCAAGAAATTTGGCTATCTGAAAGAAATGTTCTACATTTGCTAAAATAAAAATTAGAATACTATGAAGAAAACACTACTTTTAGC
>JAGCFP010000062.1 GCA_017650045.1 Bacteroidaceae bacterium
ATTATTCTGCAAGATAATCAAACTTTTCTTCAAGGAATTCAAGCCTTTTCCAAAGAAATGCGCCTTATTTTCCGAGAAATGAATTTTCGCAAATACACCTCACACCTCACCTTTTAGGTGTAAAGTACTAAAATACATTTACTTACAGAGGTGAGGTGTTAAGAGCACTCCTCACCACACCTCACCTTCATGAAGGTCTTTCCAAAATAATAAGGGTGAGGAGTGGTGAGGTGTTGAAATGACACCTCACCCTTGGGAATGTATGTAAATTATTAGTTAATTCGAAAAAGGTGAGGTGTGAGGTGTTTTTGGCATAATTCATAATTAGAATAGGGATCTTCCTACAACTAATACGTGTTCCTTCATGCTCAGTCACCCCGATGACTGAGTTAAGTCCTAACCTTGACTTAGCTAAATCCTAACGCTGACTGAGCTAAGTCATACCGTTGACTGAGCTGAGAGATAACGTATCAACAGGCCATTCATCAAGTATGATCCCCAAAATGCAGGCAATTATCGCGGAAATGTCCAGCATTATCAGAAAAAAACTTCACTATTATATACAGTAATGCTGGGTATTTCCGCAAAAATACCCAGCATTACTGAAAAGTGGCTTTACTTTTGGTAAAGAATCAAGTTCTGGAAGTCACTTGGAGAACAAGTGTTCGATCTCTGACTCTGGAATAATGTGCAGCACCAGCTGACCATCTGGAGTATAGTTGGGAGTAGAACAGGTGAAGAGGCGATCAACGAGCGATGACATTTCCTCTGAATTGAGTACCTGACCATAGACAATGGCAGCAGCCTTTGCCAAGGTCAGCGCCAACATGCCCTGCACTTCTTCTTTCACGTCAGAACCTTTCTCCATAGCGGTATGTACCATACTGTGTACCAGCTCCACGATGTTAAGTCCCTCTATGCCAGATGGTACCCCATTCACGGCATAACTGCCCCCACCTAAAGAAGTCAGCTCAAAGCCAACAGCTGACATATCCTCAAGAATGGCTTCAAGGATGGTGGCCTCAGATGGAGAAAACTGTACAACTTCTGGGAAGAGCACCCCCTGCGAGGTACTGGCATGATGGGCTATTTGCTCCATGTATTGGTCGTAAAGCACACGTACATGCGCCCGATGCTGGTCGATAAGCATCAGTCCTGATTTTACGGAAGTTAGGATAAACCTACCCTTAAACTGCAACAGCTCTGTTTGATGAGCCTCCGCTGGATGCTCAAGTAAGGTAGCTGTTTCAACCATAACAGCAGGCGTGTCTTCAGATAGAGCATCTTTCTGCAAACCTGCATAGAGTTGTTCCCAATCCACAGGCTTAGGTCGCTGATAATCACGCTGATAGCCGCCCTCTTTAGACGCCCCAAAAGGATTATAATTTTCTTTATAATGCACCTTTGGAGGGGTGAGATGGCCATTGCTGGCATTAAAGACAGGCAGATCATCAGGTTTACCTTCCGTATCGAAATCAATGGTGGGAACTGCCACAAATTTGCCCAGTCCCTCCTTTACTGCAGCGGAGAGGATTTGCCAGATAGATGCTTCGTTCTCAAACTTTATCTCTGTCTTGGTGGGATGGATATTCACATCGATGTTGGAAGGCTCAACTTCAAAATAAATGAAATAAGAAACCTGCTCCCCAGCAGGAATCAACTGCTCATAGGCTTCCATCACCGCTTTATGGAAATAGGGATGGCGCATGTAGCGACCGTTGACGAAGAAATACTGGTGAGCACCTTTCTTGCGAGCTGTTTCTGGCTTACCAATAAACCCTTGGATGGAAATCAGGGAGGTTTCAACGGCAATGGGTATCAACTGATCGTTCAGTTTCTTGCCAAACACTGCTGCAATGCGTTGACGGGCAGTGGAAACAGGTAAGTTAAAGAGTTCGGTGCCATTGCTATAGAGTTGGAAAGAGACCTTTGGATTGACCAAAGCGATACGTTCAAACTCTGAAAGGATGTTGCTCAGTTCGGTAGCATTGCTCTTGAGAAATTTGCGACGAGCAGGCACATTGAAGAAAAGATTCCGTACTAAGAAATTGCTTCCTACAGGACAAGATGTGAGTTCCTGAGAAACGAGCTTGGAGCCCGAGAGTACAATATGGGTACCCAGTTCCTCATTTGCCAATCGGGTTTTCAGCTCTACCTCTGCCACTGCTGCAATGGAAGCCAACGCCTCACCACGAAAACCCATGGTATGCAATGCAAACAGGTCGGCAGCCTCACGGATCTTGGAAGTTGCATGGCGCTCAAAAGCCAATCGGGCATCTGTTTCCGACATACCCTTTCCATCATCTATTACCTGAATGCTTGTACGACCAGCATCTTGCACCAACACCTGCACAGAGGTAGCCCCTGCATCAATGGAGTTTTCCACCAACTCCTTAATCACAGAAGCTGGGCGCTGGATGACCTCACCAGCAGCAATCTGATTGGCGACGGCATCGGGTAAGAGACGAATGATATCACTCATGTGACTTAAATGATTCCTGAAGTAATGGCATAGTAGAGCCAGCAAAGAACGGCAATGAGCATCAACAGGATAGCTGGATGCAGGGGTTTCTTACCACTCTCCTTGCGACGTTTCAGGTGCGTAGTGGCCTCCACGAACTTTCCTCGGATATCCTCGGGATCAAACTCCTTTGGAGGGAGCATTCCAAGTTCGCGCTTGGCTTTTTCTTCAATCTTCTGCAACTTCTCCTTACGCTCATCTACATAGATGTAATGATGATGGAAGCCGCGTGGCTTACCTGGTTGAGTGAACAAGATTCCCATGGCATTACCTCCTTCTATTGTTACGTTTGATATTCATTTGTCTGGGCGACTGTGTGGGTTGGCGCTGAATGTTCTTCAGACGCTGGTCCTCATCCTTCTCTACCCAGGTGAAGATTTCATATTTAGACTTCGGGCGGATATGGTCGAACCATGCAAAGGCTTCGAGTTTATCCTTGCCCGCAGGTATCTGATCGAGTGGATAACCTGTACCTGTGGTCTTTCCTATAAACGTACCGTCTTTCATTTTTCGGTTTTCCAAACGCAGACGCAGGAAACTGCTTTCTGTATAATCCATGAGCAGGATGGTACTATCCTTCTCATCGATCGGGTAGTAAACTACGCGCACATTGCCGTCAGTATCCACCTCATAGAGTTCGTTGTCACGGAAGAAGGCTTTCATCTCACGTCCTGACACTTGATTGAATCGAAACTCATCTCGCGCCTCCACAGCCAAGGCTTGGTTGATGATATGTGCCCAGTTAATGGTACTATCGGCTACATAAACCTTAATCTGTTCGCCCAGCAACTGCTCTTCACCATACCATAAAATAGGATCGCGGAACATGGTAAGGCAAGAGTCCTTTGTGTTATATACGAGTGAGTCGCACACTGCCTGCACGTCAGAACGATAGGCTCGTACCTTGTAATAGGCACGCATCTCTCGATAAGCGGAATCCGTATTCAGATTGTATGTCACCAGCCGAAGGGTATCTGCGTGCATAAAAAGGCTATCGCCTTGCGAATAGTCCACAACCACCGCACTATCGGTAGCAAAGGCACTCTCTTCCAACTGGTTATAGAAGCAGTAATTACCTGTAAACATATTCTTGTTCACTGTGTCGGTCATGATGATATCATAGAAGGCTTCTCCATAGCCAGCCTTACGGTCATAGAACAGGCTATCGCCCGTGAGCCTACGTCCTCCACGTGTGAGTACAGAACGCTGCAACAACTCAGCTTGCTCTGTGACTGTGTTATAATAGCCCAATTCAGAATAGATATGATTCTCGTCATTGTCTATATCCGATGGTCCAACGATACTGGCAATCTTTGTCTCAGTGCTGTATTCCAACGTATCGCTGAGCAAGGTGAACTTAGGATTTACCAGCATCACATCGTGATTGAAGACAGCCATCTTGGTTTCAGGGCTATACTCTCCCCAATAGGAAGTCAGCACATTCTCATTATCCGTCAACGTGCCTCCCTCAAAATAATAGCCTAAGTTATCTATACGGTCGTAGTTCAGACTATCGGTAGTCAGTTCCGTCTCACGATTGATCATGCGCACATTGTCGCGCAACTGTGCCAGTTGTATCTGGCCGTCGTAATACAGGTAATCTCCATAGATGAAAAGGGTATCGCCTTGCTCCATACGCACATTGCCAAAAGCCTCGAAAGAGTTAAGCAGGTCATAGATCAGCGCACTGTCACAATACATATACATACTATCATGGCGCAGCTTCACTGAACCTATCAAGATACGGACATTAGGCAGGTCCTTATGACCCTCAGCACGATCGGCATAAAGTAAATCCACACGCGTCTTGCGAACAGGCTGAACCGTTGGGCGGTCTTGAGCAAAAAGCACGTTACCAAGGACGAATGAGGCTATCAGTAAGCATTGCACGTGAAATACGGACCAATGAGGGTGACGCACCGACTGCTTCACCTTTCCATACCAATATGCCAGCCTACTTAACATAATGATCAGTCTTCTATTGCAACTGCTTCCTTAATCCAGTTAGGGTATTTAAAGTCACAGGAGTTATTCCACTTGCTGTTGATGCGCACGTAGGTATGTTGCTGTTTTTCGCGTATCCACTTGTCAAGCATTTCATTCTGACGACGCATCAGAACTACATCCATCATGTTCTGATAGTCTTCTGCAACGGTGGCTTTATGACCATTGATACGGCTCTTCAGCTTCACTATCACGCATTGCTCTCTACCCGTCTTCGGAGATATCATCGTAAATGCTTTGGAGATCTCACCGATCTGCATCTGATCCACCACTTTACCGATCTCGGAAGGAAGGTCTTGCATCTCAAATTTTGAGGTAGTGGTAATGCTATTGGCCAACAGACCGTTATTGTTACGCGTATCCTTATCATCAGAGAGCACACTGGCTGCCTCTTCAAAGGTAAACTTCTGGTTACGGATATCATCAGCGATGGAATCAAGTTGTGCCATACCAGCTTCCAAGGCCTCTTCTGGCACATGAGGTTTAAGCAAGATATGACGGGCCTGTACACGATCACCACGCTTCTCTACCAACTGAATGATGTGATAGCCAAATTCGGTCTCTACTATACGTGACACCTGACCAGGATTCTGAAGGCTAAAAGCTGCTGTGGCAAATGCTGGAACCCATTCTCCCCTTCCACGGAAACCGAGATCGCCACCTTGTGCAGCGGAGCCATCCTCAGAATACAGACGTGCCAACATGGTAAAGCTCTCGCCATTGTTCACACGCTCTGTATAATCACGCAGGCGCTGCTTAACCTCATCAATTTCCTCTTGTGGGATCTTAGGTTCACGGGTGATAATCTCCACCTCAACTTGTGTAGGTACATAAGGAATACTATCTTGTGGCAAGGTACTGAAGAAGCGACGGACCTCTGCTGGAGTCACTTTTATGTCGCCTACCAACTTCTGCTGCATTTTCTGCACAGTAAGACCTTCACGCGCACTGATGCGTAATGCTTCACGAATCTGGCTGGAGGTCTTGTTGAAGTACTCTTCCATCTTCTCACGTGAACCAATATTCTGGATATACATGTTGGTCATGTATTCCACGCGCTGAAGAACTTCAGATTCAGAAACCTCAATACTGTCGAGTTCTGCCTGATGCAAGAAAAGTTTCTGTACAGCCAATTCTTCTGGAATCACACAATAAGGATCGCCATCGAACCTGCGTCCTTCATACAATGCACTCATACGTGCATCTTCCACCTCGGATTTCCAGATAGCCTCATCGCCAACGACCCATACCACTTCGTCAATCACATTGTCTTGTGCATAAGCAAACTCTATGCAGAGCAAGGTCATGACGCATCCTATTATTCTTCTAATGTTCATATATTTTTCTTTTCTTTTATTCATTTAGCCTACGAAGATAGTGTTTTAATCGTTTACAATCACCACGATTAACGGTTTTTAAAGCAAGTTTCTAAAAATTCAACGTTATTTCAGAGATTTCAGCCGTTTTTCCCACTGATTTTCCAGAAAAGACTGGAGGGCGAGGACCAACGTATCACGAGGCACAGCATCGTAGGTTTCTGGTCCCTTGATCTTCTTGCCTTGCACTGCTGCATAAGGATAATCGGGCGCAGGGGTGACCTTTGGTCCCTTGAATACCAACTGGTCCACATAGGGGTTGTCGCCTTTGGCAAAAACGGCTTTCTGGATGTGGAGCGCCCCCTCCCCAGAGAAACGCTGTGCCAACAGAGACTCAAACGTTTCATAGGGTTCCTTCTTGAGCAACTTGGCTGCCCGCTTAACCAGTTTCTTGGTGGTTCCCTGAATAAGTGCCCCTTTATAACGTTCTTCTGCCCAACGAAAATCGTCCTTATGCGTGTCGAAATAAGCTTTTAGCGCTTGATCATCCTGACTGGGACGTACTATTTCACGAAAAGTTACCTCTGATACAAGCAACTCGTTCTTGTAAGATTCAAGTTCGGAGTACAGAGAGGTTCCCGTTTCTTGCAACTGAGCCAACTTAGTATCAATCAGACATTTGGTAATGAACTCATCAAGTTTAGTGCTGATTCCTCCATAATCTGCCATGTGGAAACGGGCAAAATCGATGCCCGTATATGGCTTCCCAGCAATTCTGAATAAGATTTTGTCAGTTTCTCCTCTACGAAGTAGGTCTTTACAATTCTCCTCCTCACGCACGAATGAAAGCTCCTTTTTTAAGCTTTCTGTCAAACTTTTCAAAGATATGGATTTGGAATCCTTCGTTTCTTGTAAAGGCGTCTGTTCCTTGCCAACAACTTGAACAATGTGGAACCCCAACGGTGATTCGAAAGGAGCAGAAACCTCTCCCTCACGCATGGTAAAAACTCGTTGCTCAAATTCCTCTGGCATCTGCAACTTACGAACAAGCAATGGAGCTTTACTGTCTGAATAACGTTCCACCAATTCATCAAAAGATGCTCCCCTACTCAATAGCTGGGATACAGAATCCATCTGTTCCCTAATACTTTTCAGTTGGGTAGTAGTTATATTCTGAGGGGTTTTTCTGAACACTTGTTTAACCAGTACCGCTTCATCAAAGCCTGCCCTCAACTGTGCAGAAGTCCCATCCACAGGAATGGACTGGATGAAAGAAGAAAAGATCTGATTCCGTTTGTACATCTCTATCTTTTCTGCGATTTCAGGAAGGGTATCCAACTTCAATTGCTTGGCATAATCTACCTTCAAAAGATACAAAGAGGCCTCTGAATCCTGAGCCTTACACCCAAGATAAAAAAACAAAGACAAAACCACGACCCCTATGTATCTCCAAACATTCATCTCTTCTATATTTACAAACCAATGCCCGAAAAGCAAAATTACTCATCGGGCATTGATACAAAAAAACTATTTCCTAATTACTCTGGACGGCTATAATTAGGTGCTTCACTAGTAATCGCCACATCGTGTGGATGACTCTCCAGTACACCTGCATTGGTAATACGCGTGAACTTGGCATTGTGAAGTTCCTCAATATTGTGAGCTCCACAATATCCCATACCTGAACGTAAGCCACCTGTGAGTTGATAGATCACTTCAAATAAAGTTCCCTTGTAAGGTACACGGCCAGAGATTCCTTCTGGAACCAACTTCTTCACATCCTTTGTATCACTCTGGAAGTAACGGTCCTTGGAACCGTTCTCCATAGCTTCCAAAGAGCCCATGCCTCGATAGGATTTAAACTTACGACCATTGAAGATAATCGTCTCACCTGGAGACTCCTCGGTACCAGCTACCAAAGAACCAATCATCACACTATAGCCGCCAGCGGCCAGAGCCTTCACCACATCACCAGAGTAACGAAGACCACCATCGGCAATCAGAGGCACACCCGTGCCTTCCAGTGCCTTAGCTACCTCATAAACCGCAGAAAGTTGGGGAACACCTACGCCTGCCACCACACGAGTGGTACAGATAGAGCCGGGACCTATTCCGACTTTCACTGCATCGGCACCTGCTTCTACCAACATCTTAGCTGCAGCACCAGTGGCGATGTTACCTACCACGATATCTATATTCGGGAAACGCTGCTTGGCTTCTTTCAGTTTTTCAACGACACCTTTAGAATGGCCATGAGCAGTATCAATGACGATGGCATCTACACCTGCATCTATCAAAGCCTTCATACGGTCAATGGTATCATAAGTTACACCTACACCAGCAGCTACGCGCAGACGACCTTTCTCATCCTTGCAAGCCATTGGTTTGTCTTTTGCCTTGGTAATGTCTTTATAGGTAATCAAGCCTACTAACTTGTTATCCTTATCGACAACAGGCAACTTTTCAATCTTATTCTCCTGAAGAATTTGAGATGCAGCTTCAAGGTCGGTTCCTGGATGTGTGGTAACGATATGCTCACTTGTCATCACCTCATCAATATGCTTATTCAAGCTTCTCTCAAAGCGCAAGTCTCTATTAGTGACAATGCCCACAAGATGGTCGTCATCATCCACCACAGGAATACCACCGATCTTATACTCTGCCATGATGTCCAAAGCATCCTTAACAGTGGAACCGCGCTTGATGGTTACAGGATCATAAATCATTCCATTCTCAGCACGTTTCACGATAGCTACCTGACGTGCTTGATCTTCGATAGACATGTTCTTATGAATCACACCAATACCACCTTCACGTGCAATGGCAATAGCCATCTTAGCTTCTGTCACCGTGTCCATAGCAGCGGTAACAAAAGGAATCTTCAGATGAATGTGACGTGAAAACTTCGTTGAGAGATCAACAGATTTCGGTAAAACCTCAGAATAGGCAGGGATCAACAATACATCATCGTAAGTCAATCCATCCATAACAACCTTATCAGCAATAAATGACATAAATGTACCTTTTAAAATTTATTGCGTGCAAATTTACGCATTAATTTTCAGAGTTTGAAGCTTTCTTAAAAAATTTTACAAGAAAAGTCAGTTAGCCATCTCCGAGATGAATTTAATTCGAACCAAGCGGATTTCTTCCTCGGAATATTCGTCGCCCAACTCATCCATCGCCTCATTCAAATCATCTGTTGTAGATTCCTTGAAATACTCATAAATGTCCAGTTGATGGTCTTGATCCATCACTTCGTTCAGGAAATAGTTAATATTGAGCTTGGTGCCTGAATAAACTATCGATTCAATCTCATCCAGCAGTTCATCAAACTCTATACCTTTAGAGGAAGCAATGTCGTCCAATGCCACCTTGCGGTCAATGGCCTGGATGATAGAGACTTTCATCTTGGACTTATTGGCAACTGTACGTACGCGCAGATCTTCTGGACGTTCTATCTCATTCTCTTCGCAATGGCGTTTGATGAGTTTACAGAACTCCTCTCCATAGCGTTTCGCCTTTCCAGCTCCCACACCAGGAATGTTTTGCAGTTCTTCAACGGTTACCGGATAGGTGGTGGCCATGGCTTCGAGAGAAGGATCCTGGAAGATGACATAAGGAGGCACGGAGAGTTGCTTTGACAACTTCTTACGCAGGTCTTTCAACATGGAATATAATGCCGGATCGAGTGCCAATGAGGCTCCTCCATGCATTGGAGCATCTTCTTCCTCATCATCAAAGTCATTGTCCTCAGTAATCTTGAAGGAAGTGGGCTTCTTCAGGAACTTCTTTCCTGTTTCCGTAACCTTCAACAAACCATAATTCTCCACATCCTTGCTGATGAATCCTGCTATCTGGGCTTGATGAATCACGGTATTGATAGTCTTCTCTTCCTCTTTCTCGCAGGCGCCGAAGATCTCCAATTCTTCGTGTCTATGATCCAATACCTCAGAGGTCTCCTTTCCTCTTAAAATATCTATGATGTAGTTAGCCTTAAATTTTTCCTTAACTGCGAAAATAGCGTCAAGCACACTGCATAAAAGATCCTGAGCTTCCACTTGCTTCTTTGGATTCAGGCAATTGTCACAATTTCCACAGTTGGCTTCCTTATATTCTTCTCCGAAATAATGGAGCAATGTCTTACGGCGACAAACAGAAGATTCCGCGTATGCAGCTGTCTCTTGCAGAAGCTGCTTCCCGATTTCCTGTTCAGCCACTGGTTTCCCTTGCATAAACTTCTCCAGTTTCTGTAAATCTTTATAATTATAGAAAGTGATGCACTGTCCTTCGCCACCATCACGACCAGCACGACCGGTTTCCTGATAGTATCCTTCAAGACTCTTAGGTATGTCATAGTGGATAACAAAACGTACATCTGGCTTATCAATACCCATACCAAAGGCAATGGTGGCCACAATGACATCCACCTTCTCCATCAAGAAATCATCCTGATTCTGAGTACGCAATGTGGAGTCCATGCCTGCATGATAGGCACGTGCACTGATACCATTGGCTTGCAGAATCTCTGCGAGTTCCTCCACTTTCTTACGACTGAGACAATAGATGATGCCCGACTTTCCTGCATTGCTTTTTATGAACTTGATAATGTCCTTGTCAACATTGTTTGTCTTCTGCCTTACTTCGTAATAAAGGTTAGGACGGTTGAAAGACGACTTGAAGACCTTAGCATCCATCATGCCAAGATTCTTCTGAATGTCATGCTGAACCTTAGGAGTGGCAGTTGCCGTAAGCGCAATGACAGGTGCTTCACCAATTTCATTGATAATCGGACGGATGCGGCGATATTCTGGACGGAAATCGTGTCCCCATTCTGAGATACAATGTGCTTCATCCACCGCATAGAAAGAGATCTTCACAGTCTTGAGGAAATCCACGTTCTCTTGCTTAGTCAGCGACTCTGGTGCCACATAAAGCAATTTGGTCTTTCCAGATGTGATATCATCTTTCACTTGCTCAATAGCACTCTTATTCAATGAAGAATTGATGAAGTGAGCCACTCCATCTTCTTCACTGTAATTACGCATCGCATCTACCTGATTTTTCATGAGAGCGATTAATGGAGAGATGACAATGGCAGTTCCCTCCATCAATAAGGAGGGCAATTGGTAGCACAACGATTTACCTCCACCAGTAGGCATCAACACAAATGTGTCATTTCCACCAAGCAGATTATCAATGATAGCCTCTTGGTTCCCCTTAAAGGTATCGAAACCAAAATACAATTTCAATTGTTCTACCAAGAATTCATGCCTGTCTTCTTTCATAGTCGTCTCTTTTAAGTTGATTATCCCCTAGACTTTGCAGGAATTCAACAAATATAAGAAATTAGTTCTGAATATTCAAACAGAAAGCACCTTTTATTGTCATAAAACATATTTTTATTCTTCAAACGCCTTAAAATCTGCTTACATATTCTGTAAACGTGACACATTAGCACGTTCCATCTGATGTTTGGCAAACTCCAAAGTCACTGTATATGTTTCCGGATGCTCCGTTGGAATATTGTACATGGCATCTATCATAATCGCCTCTACAATAGAACGCAAGCCACGGGCACCGACCTTAAACTCAATGGCTTTATCAACGATATAGTCGAAGACCTCATCTTCAAAAGACAGCTTTACGCCATCCATTTCAAAGAGCTTGACATACTGTTTGATAACCGAGTTTTTAGGTTCCGTGAGGATTCTACGCAGAGCGTCTCTATCCAATGGATTTAGGTAAGTAAGGATAGGCAAACGGCCAATGATTTCTGGTATAAGCCCATATGCCTTCAAATCCATCGGTGCAATATACTGTAGTAAGTTATTCTTATCTATACGGCCATTCTTTTCTCCTGAGAGGAAACCTACCACATGAGTATTCAGGCGTTGGGCAATCTTCTTCTCAATGCCATCGAATGCTCCACCACAAATAAAGAGGATGTTCTTGGTATCCACAGGTATCATTTTCTGTTCAGGATGCTTTCTACCACCATAAGGAGGGACATTCACTACCGAGCCTTCAAGGAGCTTGAGCAAGCCTTGCTGTACACCTTCACCACTAACATCGCGAGTGATTGATGGATTGTCGCTCTTACGGGCAATCTTATCAATCTCATCGATGAACACGATGCCTCTTTCTGCTTCCTCTACCTTATAATCACACTCTTGAA